>JAZGCZ010000075.1:0-20478 GCA_036477195.1 Anaerolineales bacterium
CCTGCGATTCTTCATCTTGCTCGATGAGCTGCACAATCTGATCTCCGAACGGGATCGCAGCGTCGGGTAGATTATGTTCTTAGGGCATTGGTGCATTTTGGTCGCCAAGTGAGCGTCAGAGAGAGGCCGGCGGGCTATGACGATCTCCCCATTGTTCGTTTCAAATACTGAGGAGGCTCAAAGGCGCTCGAGCCCTGGAAGCGCAAAGCCCCCGAGCGGTAGCGGGGGCAGCTATATAGGTGTTGAGAATACTCCTTCTCCCTTCTTATGGGAAATTTGTGAACGACCTCGCCGCTTCAAGAATTTCGTTCACGTCACCCTTCGCTCGCTCTCTGAACCTCCTCATTTCTCGAGTGTCCTCCAGCTCCCCGCTGAGACACTTATCCAACCGATTGAGATCACCCTCCCTCTCGACATTGCGGACAATCTCTTCAAGCCCTATCCGCTCCCAAACGTCTAGCTCATACGCTATCGTGCTATCCTTCCTTCCTTTCCTCTGTCGTCGTTCAACACTCTTCCACTCTTAGTCCGGCTGCGTTTGCCGACGCCAACCGTTCGATCCCGCAACACCGAGAGCAGCGAAACGTCATCACCTCGTTTGTCCCTGGCAGTATCAATAGGGCCACCGGCTGAGGGCGAGGACTCGCACACCCGCCTGCTTCCTCCATCCAAAAAGTCCTCCCGCATCGCCAGCAAGTCAAGCACTTATTCGAGCTCGTGGTGTAGCGCATCCCGGCCAATGAGATCCACATTTCCCTTTCCGCATCCTGGGCAACGGAAGGCACACACTCATCACTTGCATGGGCCAAATGGCGCTAGTTTCAGGCTCGCCCGGCGGATATGCTTGTGACGGGTAGAACGAATGGACAGCTCCGCGGCCGCTGCGGGTCGCCGCCCCAGCATGACATCGATAGACAAAGGAGCGATCTATGGCCACCAAGGCAGAGACTCGTAGAGAGCGATTGGCTAAGAGGCGGCGAGATTCTCAGGCCAAGCGCTATCTGTCCATCGTGGCACTGTTGGGTGGCGCGGGCTTAATCGTAGCTGCGGTGATCTCACTCCGAAGCGGAGACTCCGCGGAACCCACTTCCTTTAATTACGGGCCAGAAGACATCTCGTACGACAAGCCGATACAGGCGGTACACGAAATGGAGGCGGGCCCGCCGATCCTCTTCCTGCCCAAGGACGGCGCGCATCCTGAAATTCAGCTGAATGAGGTTTTCTATAACTTTGGCAGCTTGGGACCGGCCGAAGTTGTGACGCGTGATTTTGCTATCGCCAATATGGGTGAGGCTCCCCTGACCATCAGCCGGGCCTACACAACTTGCGGGTGCACCACCGCCGACTTCACCTCGGCGGTGATCCCTCCCGGCGGGGTGTCTGTCGTAACCGTGCGCTTCGATGCTGGGTTCCATGATGCGCGAGGGCAAACCGTGCGCCGAGGGATCATCATTGAAAACAACGATCCGGACCGCCCACAAACGGAATACTGGGTGGAGGCCAGCGTCCGCTCGACAGGATGACCGATCTTCAAACAACCACCGCTGCGAGGGCGCGATACGAGCGAATCGCACCGATTTATGACTGGCTGGAAGTGCTCCCAGAGTGGCGCTACCGTCAATGGCGACACCGGTTTTGGGATCGTGTCACACAGCGCTTGCCCAGCGAGGGGCGATTGCTAGAACTTGGCGTCGGAACAGGGAAGAACGTTGCGTATTGGCCCGCCGAGGCGCGGATCACCGCCATCGACTTATCGCCCCGCATGCTCAATCGGGCGAGGGCGCGAATCGATGGATCGGCACAAAATGTCAGTCTGGAGCTGGGCGACGCGCAAGATCTGCAGTATCCCGATAACAGTTTCGACCTTGCCGCTATGACGTTCGTGATGTGCTCGGTTCCGGATCCGGTGATCGGCCTGCGTGAGGTAGCCAGGGTCGTCCGACCGGGAGGATATGTCCTTTTGATGGAGCATGTCCGATCTCCAACGCCCTGGATCGGAACGCTGATGGATCTCCTCAATCCAATCGTGCTGCGCACCATGGGCCCGAATATCAACCGGAACACGGTCCAAAATGTGTCGGCCGCCGCGCTGGACCTGATGGATGTGGAAGATCTCGGCACGGGCGGCATCTTCAAGATCATCGAGGCGCGAGTTCCAGAGGCCGGGGCAGGTGCCAGAGCATGAAACTCGCATTGACTACGATCGGGTTGCTCTTGGCCGTCCCGCTCGCGGCTTGCGGCGAAGGTGCGCCGGATATTGACTTGTCGCAATCCCAGACCGACCTCGGCGTGGTCACCAATGGCAAGATTCGGGCCGTTGAAATCTCTGTGCAAAACCTTGGCAGCGGCGACTTGATTATCGAGGCCGTGACGACCTCATGCGGCTGCACTTCCGCCGACATCACGCCCCAGGTTATTCCACCTGGAGGTACTGGCACTCTAGCCATCCGCTATGATTCGGGGGCGCACGGTCCCGATGAGGTTGGGCCGGTGATGCGCCAGGTGTTTATCGCGAGCAACGATCCCGACGAACCGGAAATCGAATTCCGATTTACCGCGGAGATCGTGCCTGCCCAACCATAGCAGGTGGGGCGTCGGATAAGTCGAGGCTCGGGATGGGTACCCGCGACCGCGTGAAACCATTGAAATCTAATCTCCGTATCGTGGTTGCAGGCTCGCTACCAGCGTTGGCCATCGCAGCTTGCGCGTTCTTTCCGACACCTCTATTTGGTGAACTATCCAGCGAAGGCAGTAACGCTTCAAACGGCGAGCGCATCTATTTCACGGCGACAAACGAACACGACACTCCGATCCGCACCCGAGGCGGCTCTGCTTTTGGCGGGATGATAATGGGGCGCCAGACCTGTGCGTCCTGTCATGGTTCAGTCGGCAGGGGCGGGGTCCATTGGATGCACATGCAGCGAATGGACGCACCTGATATCCGATGGTCGACGCTGGCAAGCGAAGCGCATGGCGACCACGACGGGGGCGATGAGCACTCGGAATCCGAGACTGCCTACGACGAAGCTGCCTTTGCGAGAGCCGTGACCGAGGGCATCACCCCTGGAGGCTCAACACTTTCCCGTGACATGCCTCGATGGCAAATCGGGGAGGCCGACCTCCAGGATTTGGTTGCCTTTCTCAAGACCCTCGATTAGCGGTCTTGCTCACACGTAGCCCCGCATCCTGAGTGCAATTGAGATGGTGACTTACGTCCTTGTCGCAACCCTCGTCACGCAGAAATAGTAAACCTCACCATCGAAGTCCGTGCTTGCAGGCGCCTTCCCCCTGTGGCACCGTGCAGATTGCCTACGCCCTCGTAGGCCAATTATCCGTTACTTACGCCCCCAAGAAAGACTAGGATCAATGGAGAACGGAACCCCCCACCGGGTGGGGTGGATAGAGGCATTTTGCTGTTGCTGTCTGGGAGACAAGCGAGAAGCCAATGCTCAAGGAAGCCCAGAAGGATGTAATACGGCGCTTGCGGTGCGCTGAGGGCCACACGCGAGGCGTGACGCGCATGGTGGAATCCGGAGCGGATTGCCTTGCGGTTGTGCGCCAAATCAATGCAGTTCAAGGCGCACTAGCCAAGGTTGCCCAGCTCGTATTACGGGAACATCTCATGAGTTGTATACCGGGCTCGTTTTCGAGCGAGGATCCGAATATTGGAGAAGAGCCCTTCGCTGAACTCGCCGACTTGATCGCGCTCTCTCGGAGCAGCCATGAAAAGATGCTCGCTCACTATCAGAAATCTCCCTGGAAGAACGGTTAGTCCGAAAAAAACAGGGTAGTTCAGATTTACCCAAGGAGTAGGTTCAATGTCAAACAAACAAATCACTTTGCCCGTTGAAGGAATGACGTGCGCCTCCTGTGTATCGCATGTCGAAAAGGCGTTAGAAAAGGTGAAATTCGTCAGCGAGGTCAATGTCAATCTAGCCACCGAGCGAGCCAGTGTGTCCTATGACGATGGACAGATCGAGATCGCAGATCTGGTCGAAGCCGTTGGCGAAACTGGCTACGAGATTCCGGTTGAGAAGGTCATCCTACCTATCGGAGGCATGACATGCGCCTCCTGTGTTGCGCATGTCGAAGGGGCGCTACGCGACGTCCCAGGCGTCGTAGATGTGAACGTCAATCTTGCGACAGAGAAAGCTAGTGTGTTATTTGTACCCGGCGTCGCCACGCCGGCGGATTTCAAGAAAGCGGTGGCGAAGACTGGCTACGAAGTGCTCGATACCGCCGTAGAAAAGGAGCAAGCTGAGGAGGACGAAGCGGAACGCAAGACAGCCGATGCGCGCTTCCGCGTGCGCGTGGCGTGGGCCTTCACAATCCCGATCACATTGTGGATGTTCGCCGAAATGCTCTTCGGGATTGTTTGGCCAAATGCGACGATTTTCAATCTAGGCTTGATCCTGCTTGCACTTCCTGTGCTCTTCTGGGTGGGTCGACGGACTTATGTGGGAGGTTTCACCGCAGTCCGCCACGGCTATGCCAATATGGACACCCTGATCGCCATGGGAACCGGCGTCGCGCTGCTCACCGGGCCTGCTTCGTTCTTCATTCCGGTAGCGAACTACGCAGGCGTGGCTGCCATGATCATGGCTTTCCACCTGACTGGGCGCTATGTAGAAGAGTCTGCGAAGGGAAGAGCCTCGCAGGCGATTCGTAAGCTGCTCGAGCTGGGAGCGAAGACCGCACAGGTCGTGCGGGATGGCTCCGAGATCGAGATTCCGATTGACGAAGTGGTCGTCGGCGATGTGATGGTCGTACGGCCGGGTGAGAAGATCCCCACCGACGGCACGGTGTTGGAAGGCACTAGCGCTGTCGATGAATCCATGGCTACCGGTGAGTCCATGCCGGTCAACAAGCGTCCTGGCGATGAAGCCATTGGTGCCACCGTCAACCAGGAGGGACTGCTCAAGATCGAGGCCACGAAGGTAGGGAAAGACACCTTCCTCTCGCAGGTGATCAAGTTGGTGGAGGAATGCCAGGGCTCGAAGGTCCCCATTCAAGAGTTCGCCGACCGAGTTACAGGCGTCTTTGTGCCGGTCGTGATCGGCATCGCCGTGGTCACTTTGCTGGCCTGGTTGCTGGTCCCGAGCCTGATGCACACGTTGGTTGAGGCGGGATCCTTCCTGCCCTGGGTCAATCCAGATCTCAACGTCATCACGCTCGCGATCATTTCCGTAGTGGCCATCCTGGTGATCGCGTGCCCCTGCGCGCTTGGTTTGGCGACGCCGACCGCGCTGATGGTTGGCAGCGGCATGGGCGCCGAGCACGGCATTCTGATCCGCAACGGCGCGGCCATCCAGACCTTAAAAGACGTCAGCATCGCCGTTTTCGACAAGACGGGGACCATCACCAAAGGTCGGCCGGAGCTAACGGATGTAGTGGCCATCAACGGCTTCTCTGAGCAGGAGCTGCTCGGCCTTGCGGCTTCCGCCGAACGAGGCAGCGAGCACCCGCTTGGAAAGGCGATCGTCGAAGGAGCGAAATCGGGTGGGATAGTCCCTGATGAACCCAAGGATTTCACCGCGGTTCGCGGCAAGGGTATCCAGGCGACGATCAACGGCCGGTCCGTAATTGTGGGCTCCAGGCGCCTCATACGCGAAAGCGGCTTGAAGCCCGACGAGCTCGAGGAAAGACTGCGCAAGCTGGAAGGTGAAGCCAAGACTGCTATGCTCGTGGCGGCGGACGGGAAGCTGGCCGGCGCGATCGCGGTGGCCGATACGCTAAAGGAAGATTCGGTAGCAGCCATCAAAGAGCTGAGCGACATGGGGCTGAAGACTGTAATGATCACCGGCGACAACCAGCGCACGGCGGATGCGATCGCCAGGGTTGTTGGCATCGACTATGTGTTGGCCGAAGTGCTGCCCGACGGCAAGGTATCCGAGGTCAAGAAGCTGCAGGAAGAATATGGCCTGGTGGCTTTCGTAGGCGACGGAATCAATGACGCCCCGGCGCTTACACAGTCCAATGTAGGTATCGCTATTGGAACGGGTACGGACATCGCCATCGAAGCCAGCGACGTGACCCTGGTGCGCGGTCAATTGACCGGGGTCATCGAGGCTATCAACCTCAGTCGGGAGACCTTCAAGAAGATCAAACAAAACCTGTTCTGGGCATTCTTCTACAACGTGGCGATGATCCCGTTGGCGGTGATCGGATGGATGCACCCCGTGCTGGCTGAAATCGCCATGGCTACCAGCTCAATCACCGTGGTGGGTAACGCCAATCGGCTAAGGAAGGTCGATATTCGGCCTTTTTATGAACGAGAGTTGGACGGCGTTGAGGCAGTGGAAGAGGCCATCACCACAACCGCAGAAGCGGTGGCCTAGGAGGTTGCAAATGAACGGACGACTGAATTTTAGGATCGTAAGCATCACCTTCGCGTTGGCGCTGGTGCTCAGCTATCTGCTGTGCATCGCCGCGGGTCTGTTGTTTGGGTGGAGCATGTATGAGGCTTGGATGCCGCTCCTTCCCGGTTTCACCTGGCCATTGACCGCCGGTGGTTTCGTGATCGGACTCTTATGGTTGGTTGGCTACAGCGTCTATGGCGCGGCCCTGCTGGTTGTGCCCTTCAACTATCTATCTCGCCGGTCTCTGCAAGACATCTAGAAGTGTGCCCCACACGAGACGGGAGGGCGTTCGCCAACGCCCTCCCGTTTTTCCAATGTCACTGCTTAATCGCAATTTCTAGGCGGCTAAAGTGAAACGAAATTGTGTGGATTGACCTTGCCGTAGGCGTCGCTTTCCATCTTGCAGTGCAGGTGTGAGCTGCTCGAATCCCTCGTCAATCCGACGCCGCCGGAAATGTTCCCCTGGAACGCGGCCTGCCCACAGGCCACATTGACTCGGATTTGATTCGAAGTCGGGTGCGTGTCAATCCGAACGAAGCAAGGTCTCTCCGCTCAGGTAACCCAAATACGCTGGAACGAGTGGAAGCACACACGGGCTGAGAAAGGAGAGTGCACCAGCGGCGACGGCCACCAGGTAGGTCGGGGCGCTCACTCCCCCATAGGGTAAATCCAGATACAGGCCATTCCGCTGTGCCCAGATGGCGATAAGAGTGATTTGATCGGTAATCATCATCAATCCAACGATAATGAGGAACACACGGCTGATCCGCTGGAAGGTGCGCACTTGGCGCCCCATTTTTTTCACAATTGAAAGCGCCCGGCCAAGGAAGAAGGCCAAGGTCAAGAAGGGGAGGCCCAGACCCACGGCATAACCGGAGGAGAGGACCATTGCTTGAGCCGCGGTCTCCTGGCTGAATCCAAGTGTAAGGATCGCGCCCAGTGTCACCCCCACACAAGGCGTCCATCCGGCCGCAAAAAGGACGCCGAGAACAGCCGAATTGACCCAGCGATTGGATCCCGATCCCCTGAACTCAGGACGCGTGTCCACCGAAAGCCACGGAATTCGGATGACGCCCAATGTCATCAGGCCGAAGACAATCACCGCGATGCCACCGACTCGCCCCAAAACGGCCTTATATTGACCGAAGAGCTGGCCGGCCAGAGTCGCGGCTCCCCCCCAACCGACGACAAAGATCAGGGTGAACCCGCCTACGAAGAAGAGAGCATGCCCTAAGGTCGCGAAGCGGCGCGGCGCAGGCAGAGCTGAAGTTCTGACGTTCACTGCCCAGTATCCATAATCGAACGAACCTTGCTCTCTAGCTCTCCGAGCGGGAGCGCTCCGATATAGATTTCCCGAACGGTTCCGCGGCGGTCAATAAACACGCTGGAGGGAAGACCGAGTATTCGGTACAGATCTCCGGATACCCGGCTCTCTTGGTCGAGCAGAATTGGAAAAGTCAATCCAAGTTCCTCTCGATAGGGTCCGACGAGATCAAGATCATCGCTCTCGGTTAGGTTGACCCCCAATATCATCAATCCTTGATCCGAGTAACGCTCAAAGGCCTGCTGTAACGCGGGCATCTCGAATCTGCACGGAGGACACCATGTAGTCCAGAAGTTGAGTATGACGGCTTCGCCCCGATGCTCTCCCAAAGAATGCATCTCTCCATTCAAATCGGGCAGGCTGAAATCCGGTGCGATATCTCCCACCCGCACGACTCCCTCGAGACTGAAGGCGGGTGTACCTGTGGTCTGTACGATGAACGCTCGCGGATCTGGACTCATCTCACTTGCAGGCGGCAAGGAGGCCTCCCGTCCCGCGTTCTTACGTGGGGCGAGAAAAAGAACCCAGCCGAAAAAACTTCCAATGGCTAGGGCGGAAATTAAGGCGATTGTCCGCACGATCCGGCCGGCCTCCGAGCACTGTTCTCCAAGCCGCAATCGTCGGGACATTAAGTCTTGCCGACCGGCTGATCGAAATCGGACAGGGAGTCGATCGCAGTTACAAGCCTTGACCGGGCAAGATGTGTGTTGAACGCCATCTGATTCGCGTCGAGCGCGCAAAGACGGCAATAGCTAATCCGCCCCGCGGCACGACCCTCGGGCTCCTGTAGATCTCTCCACCCAGTCCAGAGTGTATGGCGCGCAGCCACCCACCCCCAGCGCCGTATTGCTTCCACGCCCATAGGCGATCTGGCGGGGTCACGGGGATTCGAAAACGAGCCCGCCTTCGGTGTTACTTTTGTCACATTTTCCGAGTGATGGGCCGTTTGGCGCTGTCTGGCGACCCATATGCAGTTTACGCTCAGCAGAACGATGCGATGGAGGCTGACAGGCGAAGTGGAATCATTCAAAAGACTTCGGGGGCCGATAGCTGTGGGCTTGCTCGGATCACTGGGCTTGGCCGGATTTTATTTCGCTATCGTCTCTTTGGCCGAGAGCCCCGAACATGCCATCGATCTGGCCTGGCAGGATCGATTCATTATTGGGCCGATTATCCTGGGTTTCGGCATTCAATTGGGCCTTTATACGGTCCTGAAGACCGGCGCCTACGTTCCTTCAGGGACGTCGACGAAAGGTGGAGCCATGGCCGGGGCCAGCGGCGGGATGTCCGCGGCCGCGATGGCCGCATGCTGCGCCCACCATCTCACCGATGTCCTGCCCTTCGTTGGCCTAACTGCCGCGAGCGCTTTCCTGGCCGAATATCGGATCCCATTCATGTTGGTCGGATTTGCCACCATGCTGATCGGAATCGTAGCTATGAGCATCGTCATTTTGAAAGCTCGGCGACAGGCATTGGGACACATGGATGCGCAATGGGTGACCGGCAGTGCATCCCGAGCATTATTCGCTCAGCGCGTTCAGGCCCTGCAAATTTCATCGCCCGGCCGCCGCTGACAGTCGCTGCAGATGTCTAAAAAGGAACTTCGCGTGAGACTCCTAGGGTTGACGCTCAGCCTCCTGGTCATGATTTTGCTGGCAGGTTGTACTGATTCGAGCCAAAGTCAATCCGCGGCCTCTTCCGTCTCGCAAGCCCAATCCTCGGCGCCGCCCATCTCGCAGACCCAATCCTCTGCGCCGCCCGTCTCGCAGGCCCAACCCTCAGCCGCTCCCGCCTTGCAAGTCGAGAACAGCGAGCAGCCCCGAGACGAGGATCTGGCTCGCTGGGACAAACAGGGTGCAGTTGAGATCGAAATCCGACCTCGCAACCTCCTCTCGCCAATCGGTGGTCTTCTAGAGTTCGACGTGTTTATGAATACCCATTCGGTGGATCTCTCCATGGACCTGGCTGCCCTATCGACCCTAGAGACAGATCTGGGATTGTACGTGTCTGCAGGCTGGTGGAGCGGTGGAAGCGGCCACCATGTCCAAGGAGTGCTGACCTTTCCAGAGATGGATACGGGGGGGCGCATGATTTTAGAGGGCGCACGGAGGATCACATTGCGGATCGAGGGTATCGATGCCCCCGTTAGAGAATTCGAGTGGGAGGCGTTGCCGGAATCATGAACGGACCCCGGGGACAAACGCTGCTTATTGTCGCCGCCTCGATATTGCTGACCATCCCGCACGCTCCGGCCGAGGCCGCGGCGAGCCAACCAGACGACGTCATTCACATCTTCTTTAGCGCAGGCTGCTCGGATTGCTGGCCGTACGTCGAGGATGTGCTGCTCCCATCGCTTCATGCGGGTGGGATTGCCGCGAGCTCGGAGATTCACGACTATACACTGCCGCTTGAGCGGACACGCTTGATGGAAATGGCGGATGCGATCGAGCTTCCGCGCTCGATCGCGGATTCCTTGTACGTCTTTGTGCCCATGCAGGATCAAACCCTGGTTATCCTGGGCCATGTTCCTCCCGGGATAATCGAGCAGGTCTTAAATCACGACGAGCTGCCGAATCGCCTGGTGGTCTGGCAGCCTGAGATGCATGGCGAGCCGAAAGAATTCCGATTGTGGGCCTGGGCCGGGGACGTGACCACGTTCGACATCGATACGCCGTTTGTGATCGCACTCGAGGACAGCCTCGACTCTGCCGGCCCGCTTCCAGTAGGGCTGGCCAACTTGGGCGAGCTATTACCTGCGGTTGTGGTTACTGGATTGCTCGATTCGGTGAATCCTTGCGCCTTCGCAGTCATCATGCTGCTCCTGGCCTTCCTATTCACGATCCGACAATCGCGCCGTCGGATCCTTCAGCTTGGTCTGATCTACATTGGGATGATCTTTGTGGTGTATTTCGCCATCGGACTGGGGCTGCTTCGTGCAGTTCGGTTTTCCGAAGATCCCCACTTTGTGGCCAGAGCTGGAAGCTTGATCCTCATTGCCTTAGGAGCGATCAATCTAGCGGAGTATTTCTTTCCACGGTTCCCGATCAAGCTTCACATGCCCACCGCGGCAGGCGTCAAGACCAACGAATGGCTGAAGCAGGCCACGGTCCCGGCCACGGTCGGCGTGGGGTTGCTTGTCGGTCTATGCACTTTTCCCTGCTCAGGCGGGGTGTACGTCTCTATCATCACGCTGCTGAACGCGAAAACAACCTTGGCCTGGGGTGTGAGTTATTTGGCGCTCTACAACGTGCTCTTTGTGCTGCCGCTAATGGTGATTCTTTTCGCGGCCGGCAATCGTGCGGTCGCCAAGCGCTGGGCGCGGTGGGAACTAGAGAACTCTGTTCGGATTCGACTTTGGTATGGACTCGCGATGGTCGCGCTGGGTGTTGTGATGTTGTTCTGGGTGATCGGGTGAGTCTATATTTCGAGCGAATTTCAGGCTTCGATGACTTCCACGATCGTTCCGCCTGGCATGGATACCGTGACATCGCCAGGGTCATACGGAACCACTGGGTTCACCCAACGGAAGACCCATTTGGCATCGTCGGGCCTGGCATTGACGCAGCCCCGCGAACGAGGCGTTCCGAAGTCGTTGTGCCAATAGGTCGAGTGAACCGCGACCCCGTTCCCCACGAAAAGGGTCGTCCAACCGATCCCAGGAAGGTCCCACCCACCCCCCGTGGTGCCTCCCACCATGTGGAGCGACACTAACTTTCGCCAAGTCGGGTGTGGGCCGGCTGGGGTCGAGGAGCGATCGATCGGGTTTCCCAGCGGATCGAAATTCACGCCATTTGACACTCGGGTGAAGAAGACCTCCGTTGATCCTTCAAAGCACGAGAGGCTCTGATCCCACAATCGGACGACAACGCGCTTGTCATCTTGCTCGGGGCGAATGGGTGCGATTTCCTCTGGAGTGATGCGCCTGAATGCCTCCGCTGGGGCCCACAGGCGATCCCCGAATCCGTATCTCTCGTTCAACCGATACCAGCTGAGCCCCTGTTCGTCCTGTCTGATTTCATCAACCCACAAGATCTGGCTGTAGTACAACCGAGGATTCTCCGCATTCTGCAGCCAGGGTGATCGGGCTGGCGGGTTATCCAGGACGAATTCAATCCACGGCACGGTCAGCTCGGCCCACATTCCGGGGCCCAGGCTGCTGTCCGGCAGCGTTGTCTCGGGGATGTTAATCAAATCCTGCACGGGCTGGAGGACCGACGAATGGATGTAGCCGTCCGGAGTCTCAACCCATACAGGGCTGCCCCCCTGCGTTTGTTGAACACCCACAACGTTCCTAAGCCAGATCACAACTTCGTCCAGGGAGAGATCGGAGACGGTATGGCTGTCGGCGCGCGGGTGGACCTTGATGGCGACTCGCGGTGCAAGGACCCTACCGAGCCGCGCATCGGATGAGAGCAACGAGGAGGCGCGATCCATCCATGGAGGCATCCACAACATACCCGCCAGCCCGGCTGCGGTAAGTTTAAGGAAATCGCGGCGGGAGTGCCGCTCAGGCGTCTTGTCTGTTTTGTTGAGAACAGTCATCGTCTGGATGTCCGGGTCTACCGGTGCCAAGTGACTTGTCTCATGATCGGCAATATTTCTCCGTTATGGGAACTACAAAGGTCGCCGCGACCGCAGTGTTCTGTTCTTCTGCACTCTGCAGCCGACTCAAATTCATTATAAGGGTCTGCGCGAAATGCCTATGGCCTCATAGGCCACTTGCGCGTTCCAGCTGTTTGGAAATCAAATTAAGATGAATAATGCCTCGAGCCGGCACGACCCACATGGTAGATTTCTAGGACTAGATGCTTAATCGAACAGATCGATCAGCGGGAAATAAAGATTGAAATGAAGTCGTACGATCGGTCGCAGCGCTTCTCGCCACAGCTTCTCTGGAGTCGCCTGAAATTGGCTGGCCGCTCCCGAGCCTTCCTGCAGGGCTTCCCGATACTGCTCGCCGCTTGTGCCGTCCCGGAGCCGATCGTCATCCAGGGGACAGCCGTGCCTCCCCTGCCCACGCTCGATGCTGACCGCGTCACGGTGGGCGAGCGACTGTACGCGCAGAATTGCGCTGCCTGTCATGGCGCTGAGCTCGAAGGCCAACCCAACTGGCAGCAGCCGAAGGAGGATGGAAGCTATCCGGCCCCGCCTCACGATAGCAGCGGCCACACCTGGCACCACCGGGATGAGCTGCTGCTGGACATCATCGCCAACGGCGGCGACCCGGCTTTTGGAGCAACCATGCTTGGCTTCAAGGGCCAACTCAGCGAAGATGAAATGGTGGCGGTCCTGGAGTACATCAAGAGCCATTGGGATACCGATTCGCGGGAATCTCAATGGTGGATCACGGCTCGCTGAGCTTCTTCCGGTCCCTCGTTCATCATCGGTAGTAGACCAAGCTTAGTTACCGATCAGCCTTTTTACTTACGCCAACGCTCCGGCCGGCGCAGCTCCTCGTTCGATCCATCAACTCCGCGGTGCAAACACCGTTCTCGCTCCTAAGACGGGTCTACTGACCTATCGAAACTAGGGCAGTTGCCCCTTCAGCCGCATCCGGCATCCAGATATTATCGGCGGGACAATTTGAACCCAGTATTCCTTGAAAGGAGGAATCAAATGTTACTAACAATCCGGGAATTTTGGACTGCCGCGCACGGCATGATCTTGGGGGCCGCATTCCTCTTGGCCTTTGCAGGCGGGTTGGCGGGGCTGTATAGCCTGCGGCCAGAATACCTGACCGCAACTGGCCTCCGTGAACGGCTGGGGCGGCTCAAGTGGGGGACGACAGTCATGGCGGCGGTCGCATGGCTGACGGTGATCAGCGGCACCTACCTGGTCTATCCCTGGTACCGGGCAAAGGCACCCGAGGGCGCAGATCTCACGCTATTCCCTCGCTCCATGCTCAAGGCCGATCCTGACTTATCGCTCTGGCACACCTTCGGGATGGAGTGGAAGGAACACATCGCTTGGTTTGCGCCAATACTGGCAACCGTCGTCGCATTCATCGTGTGGAAGTATGGACCGGCCATAGCCGAGAACAATCAGCTTCGCCGGGCGCTGATCGTGCTCTTCATCCTGGCCTTCGCCGCCGCTGGCATCGCCGGCCTATTCGGGGCCTTGATTACTAAAATTGCGCCAGTTATTTAATTGCACCGTGAGAAACGGATGCGAGGAGGTACTACCATGACGGATCTGACACTGAACGAAAAGAAATCGAATGGCGTGGCCGCAGCAGCGATGATTGCCGGGGGCATTGGGACGCTGATGGTCGGGCTGCTCACCACTGGCTCAGTCATCATCAGTGGTCTGAAAGACCTGCTGAATCTCTGGAGCCCTGCTGGCTCACTAACTGGGAAGTCGACGATTAGCGTGCTGGTCTGGCTAATCAGTTGGTTCATCCTGAACTCTCTGTGGAAGGATCGAGACTTCGATATTCGAAAAGCCTTGGCCATCACACTGGTTTTGGTGGGTTTAGGACTGCTCCTGACTTTCCCGCCCATCTTCGAGGCCTTCGAGTAGCCCGAAACTGTGCGCCAGAAAACGAGGCTGTCTCAAGAATAATTTGAGGCAGCCTCTTGCCTTTGGTAGACAGTGCTGAACAAAAAGGGGTCTGCTGCAGATTGTTGCTTGCGGACTCCCGCGGTTCCGTTCCAGTCCGGCCAGCCTCGGCGTTGACGCGAGTCGCACGATCACCTAACATCTATCTCACTTATGGGACCCATGCGTCAATTTTTCGAACTCAACGCTGTTCTGATTTTCTTTGTCTATGGACAGGTATTCTTCGTCCTCGGGCTGGCGATCGCGATGCAGTCTCGGCGACACAGCCGGCTTGAACTGGCCCGCATCCTCGGCTGGCTTGCTGCTTTCGGCATCAGCCATGGATTGCACGAATGGGGACAGCTATTTCTCCCCATTCAATCCAGCTACATGCCTGAACCCGTCATTTCCATTCTTCGCGTGATTGAGATCATCCTGCTTGCCTTATCGTTCACCTTTTTGTTTCAGTTCGGAGCTGAAGCGCTGCGCGACCGCTGGCCCCGTCTCACCACAGCTCCCATTCTGATCATGGTTGGCTGGAGCCTGGTCTTTGTCATGCCCGGGCTGGCCTTGAGCCCGAACCTGGAAGCATGGCACCAACAATCTTCAATCTGGGCCCGCTACCTGATTGGCTTCCCTGCCGCCCTGGTTGCAGCCGCCGGACTGCGCCACCAGGCTCGGCAGCGGATCAAGCCCCTGGCATCCGCCTCAATCTACAGAACACTTCAGATTGCTGGTATCAGCTTGGTCGCGTACTCTATTCTAGGCGGTCTGATCGTCCCGCCTGGCAATTTCTTCCCGGCCAATTGGCTCAATACTGAAAGCTTCTTAGCCTGGGTTGGGATCCCGGTAGAGGTCTTCCGTTCGCTGGTGGGATTGATCCTGGCGATCGCAGTCATTCGAGGCTTAGGGGTATTTCAGATTGAAGTCGACCGGCGGATCGACAAAATCGAGGCCGAGCGGAATCTGTCTACTGAGCGCGAGCGCATCGGGCGCGAGTTACATGACGGGTCGATCCAAAGCGTCTACACCGCCGGTCTGCTGGTTGAGTCCGCGCGCCGTCGGCTGCCTGCGGAAGACGAGGCCGGCCAGAAGCTAGACCGGGCTATGACGGTGCTCAACGATGCGATCGCCTCCTTGCGAACCTATATCGGCCAACTCCGGCCGGGCCCACTGGACATCTCGCTGGTCGAAGGATTGCGCCAACAGGCCTCTGACCCTGGCCTGACTACCTTGATGTCCATGGAACTGGAGCTCGACCTCCCGGCAGAGGAGTTGACTAATCCACTCAGGACCGCCCATATGTTGGCCATATCGGGTGAGGCACTCTCGAACGCCGCTCGACACGCCAACGCCCGGAAGGTCAAGTTGCAGGCACATCGAGATGGAGAGCAAATCACGCTCCGGGTTGAGGACGACGGTCAGGGGTTCAGCACCGAAAACGTCAATGCCGGATATGGCCTGCGCAACATGCGGGATCGGGCTCGATTGCTCGGAGGGCACTTGGCAGTCGAGTCAGCCCCGGGTAATGGCACGCGCGTGATACTGACCGCGCCTTGGGAAGAGACCGAGTGAGAGGCATAAGGCTGATCTTGGTGGACGATCATGAGGTCGTCAGGCTGGGGCTGATGAGCCTGATGGAGGATCTCGATTGGGTTCAGGTCGTCGACGAGGTTGGGACGGCGCAAGCCGCATTGCGTGCGGTTGATGCTCATCGACCGGACGTTGTTGTGATGGACATTCGCTTGCCGGATGAGAGTGGGATCGAGGCCTGTCGCAAGATTGTCGATAGCTGGCCGGAAACCAAGGTGATCATGCTGACTTCTTATGCAGATGACGAATTGATCTTTAAAGCCATCCGGGCCGGCGCCTCGGGCTACGTACTCAAACAGGTCGGGAACCAGGAGCTGATCCGGGCCCTGGAGGCGGTACGGCGGGGAGATGCCCTACTGGATCCAGCGGTCACGCGGCGGGTGCTGGCACGAATGCGTGAGAGTGAGCGACAGCAGCAGGCCGGTGCCTTTCGCGACCTGTCAAAGCGCGAGCTGCAGGTGCTCGCACAGGTGGCACAGGGGAAGTCCAACCCGCAGATCGCCAGCCAGATCTCGCTTTCCGAGAAGACCGTCCGCAATCATGTGAGCGCGATCTTGGCCAAGCTAGGACTCGAGAATCGGGTCGAAGCTGCCACCTTCGCCGTTCGTCACGACATCGATCAGCAGCAGTTGGAGTAACGCTCAGCGCGGATAGAGTGTGAAATTGCTCGCATCTCTTCCATGATTCAAGGTTCGGATTGTGCCGAGATTGGGCTGGATTGGAATTCAATGGAGGCACCCCAGCCAGCGGCATAGCGGGTAACAACCGCTTGGTGCCCCCAGTAGCGCTCCAGAACCGCCTGCTCGACAAATCTCATATCGAAGAGCCGCTCGCCCCACTTGGCAATCTTACTCATCGGCCATGGCGGCCGCGACCAGAACAACGCGAACACAACGCCCTTAGGGTCAAGCACGTGGCTGACCTCATCGAAAACCTTGTATGCCGGCCAGATGTGGGAAAAGGCCCATGTTGATATGACCAGATCAAAGGACTGATTGGCAAAAGGTAGACGCCAGATGTCCCCCCGGAGTACAGCCGAGGCCGTGTCGCCGTCCAGCTTGGCTTGAGCCCTCGTCAGCATCGCTGGGCTCAGGTCGAGGCCGGTATAGCTGGCGAAGGTTAGCCCCAACCGTCGCATTCGATTTAGGTTGACGCCCGTGCCGCAACCGAGATCGAGGATGCGAGTCTCAGGGGTCACAAGCCGCGGCAAAACATCGCTCTCCAGATCGGCTTCTGCATTTCCCATAATCCCCTTCGCCCATACCCAGCGCAAGCGGTCATAAAGCGGCGCTGCGATGCGGTAGACCTCGACGACTCTCATTTCTCACTCTTTTGCATGGCCGGACAAGCTCGTCTATGTGCTCACGGAGGGATCATTCAAATCAGGGGATTGGGTGAGGGAGGCGGTCATCGATAATCAGTCACAACGCTCTGTGGGTCCGTTCAAATATTTTTACGCGCTGGCTCGAGGCAACCCACCATGCCGTAGACGGTGGATATCCGAGCTTAGTGTGTGCCGTGATCGTGGCCCATGTGGCCTTCATGGTCCATGTGGCCTTCGTGACCTTCGTGGCTCCCGGAATAACCAACATACTTTTCCGGATCGTCATCAAAGGACTTCTTGCATCCCGGCGCACAAAAGTAGTAGGTCTGCCCTTTGTATTCTGTAGTCCATTGGGCAGTCGCTTCGTCGACTTCCATGTTGCAAACTAAATCCAGTGCCATGATTGACCTCCTTAGGGTCTTGATTTCGGGTCCGACGATGGGCCGATGGCCTTAAGTGGCTCTCCCAGGGCGCGGGTCTTATGGATTGAAAGGGTATCCAGCCTCGTTCCAGGCGCGGTAGCCCCCATCCAAGTTGAGGACGTTCGTGTAGCCCACTTCGACCAATGCTCTAGCGGCGGTGGCGCTCATGCTTCCACTGCGGCAATAAAGTACGATTTTGGCGTTCTTCTGCTCCGGGAATTCATCCAACCGTTGGGCTACTTGATCGAACGCAATATGCGCCCCGGTTCCCGGAATCTCCCCCTCATTGGGTATGTGTACGTTCACAAAAAAGAAATCCTTATCCCGCAGCATTTCATCAAGTTCAGATGGAATGATATCCAAATACGAGCCCCCGCCTTCAAGGGGGACGATTTGGCCTAGCTCGCCGCTATGAAAAGCGCCATCAGTCGATTCAGTTGCTCCAGCGCACGCACTGAGTGCTAACCCAAGGAACAGCGCTATCAACAAATAACGATTCTTCCATCTAGCTGCCATGCTCCACCTTTAAGCCTAAGATTCTGTTTGTGGTCTCTGGGATTGAGGAGCGTCGACCATGCCTGAGACCATCCTGCGGACCGTCTGCTCCAGTCCCTCCGGCAGGTCTCGAGCCTCTCGCCGCTCCAGGGAAATGAGCGTCCGATCGTCATGGCCGTGAATCACCAGTGAGGACGGATCCTCCCCTGGCTTGTTTACGAGCAGCACGACATACTGACAATTACAGATGACCGAGCCGTGATTTGGGCACCGACATTCTTCAGGCGCGCGGAGCTCGGCCCGTGCGTCTTGCAAGTCAAACGAGCGGGTCACCTGAAAACCCGCATCGGATAGCAAGCCTGTGAGGCGGAGCACGGCGCTATTTACTTCTAAATTGGGCGCAGCCAGTGTGTCCATTTTTCTAATATGCTGAGTTTATCGTTGTATCCATCCAAGACCGAGAGCGATCCTGCTTGGCAGCGGTAGGCAATTCGGCTTGTACGGCAACTTGCCTCGAACCACCCATTATGGGCTATCACTCAACAGAAGTACACAAGGCATCTCGGAATCATGGTATTCCCCACGACGCAATATTCACTTGGCGCCACTCTCCTCTGCTCTACACCTGAAACCTTTACCGAAAGTTTATTCTGCCGCGATGGGAGGTTCAACCATCTTGGCTAAAGTGTGTTCTGGCGCACGGGCCTCCCGAGGCCCAATCCGAAGCGCCGGAGGGAACAACATGAGCAAAGGACTACGGATTACTCTACTTGCAATCGGGGGGGTCGTGGGAGTGGCGGGAGTACTCCTCATTGGCATGAATATCGGCAGAGCGGCCGCATTCTCCTCCAATGTCTGGGCCGACGGTTTTTCAGTCCTCCGGACAAATCTGGACTATCCATACGGTGGTTCGATGATAGGTTCGCCAGCACTGGATTTCCGCCATGGGAATTACATGCCGGCGCCCGGGATGATGGGTTATGCACAAGCCGGTCTCCCCTATGGAGCCGGGATGATGGGCCAATTCGGTGGCCAAGCCCTGCTTGCGAATGAGCCGATTGAGGCCGGGGAGGCTCGAGCGGCGGTTCAATCCTACCTGGAGCAGCTGGACCTGGAGGACCTGGAGGTCGGCGAGGTCATGATTTTCGATAACCACGCCTATGTCCAGGTATTGGAGCAAAGCACCGGGCTTGGAACCCTAGAGCTGCTGGTAGACCCGGTGACTCTGGCAGTCTACCCCGAGCATGGCCCGGCGATGATGTGGAACCTTAAATACGGCCCTATGTCCGGATTTGGGGGCTTCGGGATGATGGGAATGATGGGCGGATTTGCTTTCAGTTCCGATGAATTCATTCTGGAGATGATGGGAGAGCCGGCAGAAGGTATTGATTTCACAGACTTGCCCATTGGACCACAGGAGGCTGTGGAAGTCGCGCAGCGCTATCTTGATACATACGTCCCCGGTGCCGAGGCGGATGAAAACCCAGATCCCTTCTATGGATATTACACCCTCCATATCGAGCAGGATGGCAAGGTCGTCGGGATGCTGAGTGTGAATGGGACTACGGGTCAGGTCTGGCCGCACACATGGCATGGCGAGCTGCTCGAGATGTCGGATCATGAGTAGGGTAGGCGCCCGAGCGTTGACTTTCGTGGAGGGCTGTGGAAGCATGAAGCCGGAACGGAAATCTTAGCGAAGGAGACACGGTTGGCAGCCAGGAATGAATCGCAAGGCGACAGGACGTGAGCCAAGCAGCGAAGGTCTTGTTGGTTGACGATGAGAAAGGCATCCTGGATCTGGTGACCGCCTATCTGGAGCCAGAAGGCTACGAGATCCGGACCGCCACAGATGGTTTGGCAGGGCTCAAGCTAGCCCGCGCATTCAAGCCTGATGTGATCGTGCTGGACATCATGCTGCCAGAGATGGACGGCATCGAGCTGCTCAACCAGCTCCGACGCGAATCGGAAGCCTACGTGATTATGCTGACCGCAAAGACCGAAGAGACGGACAAGGTCATCGGGCTATCAGTCGGGGCGGACGATTACGTCACCAAGCCCTTCAGCCCGCGAGAATTGGTGGCACGCATCAAGGCCGCACTGAGACGGATGCGGCTTGGTCGCAGCCTGCCAGATGAGCGGATCTTGTCCTATGCTCACCTGAGGATCGACTCCGGCAGCCGCCGGGCGTGGATGGATGATCAGGAGATTGATCTGACGACAATGGAGTTCGATCTGCTGTGGGCGCTGGCGGAGCACCCTGGCAAGGTTTTGAGCCGCGAGCGACTGCTCGAGCGGGTCTGGGGATACGACTACTATGGTGAGATCCGTGTGGTCGATGTGCATATCGGCCACATCCGCCAGAAGCTTGGTGACGATGGGTTGATTGCCACGGTGCGGGGAGTGGGCTATCGGTTCGAGGACATA
>JAZGCZ010000076.1:0-5692 GCA_036477195.1 Anaerolineales bacterium
GACTCAAGGTTAACTCGTGCCATCAGGCGGCCAGCTACGCGGCCCAGCAACCCTCGAGGCTTGGCTGCCTGATCGGCGAGTATTCGCTTCAAGAACATATCCGTTCTCCCTTCAAAAATGCTTCACGGCAGAGCGATTGCGAGAGCCTCCCAAGGCATCTTGGCACAGGGGCTGCCCAAGAATGATTCCGTGGAAGTAATTCCGCGTAACTGTCTAATTGGGATGTTATGCGGAAGTCCACAAGTTCGGTCACAATCCACCCAGATGCGGCAATCGCTAGCAACGCAAAAGCCCAACCTCGTTTGATGTCGGGCTTGCATGCTTCGATGAGGGTACTTGGCTTCCCCCGACGCCAAGGCCTACCCTCACTGTCAGCTGGCGACTAAATTGACAGTTCCATACTACACGAATTGAGTGTCGGTTTCAATCAGTAGCCCGATGGCGAGCATTTGCTGCCTTAGGAGTTTAGGTCGCGAGAGGGACACATCCTATGAGCCCTTCCTTCGTCGGCTCCGCGAGCGTCTGGGCGATATTCTTTATATGCAGAGCATCAATTGACAACAACTTCATCTCTGAGAATGGAATTGTCGCGGTACTTGGAGATGAAAATTAGCTTGTGAATGGCGATACTCGGAAAATCAGTCGCCCCCTCTCGAATGAGAGGGGCAGATAGACCGAATCAGCGGCAATGATGCGGACTGCCGAGAGGTGGCTTGTCCCGGGGGGATCACTCTAAAATATCAGCCCCTTGTCAGATGCCAGTCTTCAATCGATAAGTTGGTAGATACGCTCAACCTAAGGCCATCCTAAGGAGGATTGATCCTTCCGAATTTGGAGAGGTCAGCGGCTTGCCTGACAGCGATCGCCAAGCCTGGACTAGTTCAGTCTGTAACAATGTTGATTCGGAAGACGTCGCAGTTGTACACTATAGATGAAGCCCTAGACGCTTCACCGAGCTAATCAATCCAGGCGGTCAACAAGGCTGCAGTTTCTGCGGCTGTCATTGTCTGGTGGCGACTTGAGAAGTTCGCCGAGCCTCCCTTCGGCGGCGTCTCCTCTTACGGGAGCGTTGCCGAACCAGGCACGAGATCGAGCCGGCAACCGACCGCCCTTAAGCTTCGGAATGGGAGGGTGGCTGAAAGAGCTATCAGAAAAGGAGCAGCCCAAATGGCGAAAGCCAAACATCCATAGAGGTGGGCGGCGGGTGTGTTTGGAATTTGCTGAGGCGAACATTGATAACTAGACTCAGTGCACGGTTATTTAAGCCCGCCCGCTGTCTGTGCTCGCGAAATTTAGCGAGTTGTGTTCGCCCCAGTAGAGGGCTTATGAGAAAGCAGGGCGCGTCGCCCCACAACTTCGTGCGGGACCATGGCCCTGAGGTCCCGCTCAGGACTATAGTGCCGTGCCACTACGTTCAGGCACAGCAGGAGGTGAGATCATCATGCCGGACACAATCGGCGAAAAGAGCATAATAATTGACAGCTCTGCCCAGGAGATCTACGGCTACATCAGCGACTTCTCCCGGCATGCGGAGTGGAACCACCAACCGACCGAGATAATAAAAACGTCAGACGGACCTATCGGCGTTGGTTCCACTTTCCGCACCAGAGAGCAGATACAGGCGGTTGCGCCCTGGTACTTAAAAGTCCTGATGAGGGTGATGCCTCCTATAAACACAGAGGCAGAGATCACCGCCATGGAACCTGACCGGCGGCTGGCGTGGAAAGCCGCTATTCCAACACGCAGCGGATATTCGATGAAGGCTGAATGGGAGCTCCTGATGGAGCCGCAGGGCGAGGCCACGAAAGTCACCCAGCGGTTTCACTATATGCCCCAAACTAAGCTAGGGGACCGTATGGGGACTAAAGGTTTCGCTCGGATGGTGGGGCGCGAAGTTGCTGCCAATCTGGAGACATTGAAAGGTACGGTTGAGGGGCGCACGAGGGACAGATAACGTGCGCGGGTAATTGCTCGCAGCATCCTTCACAGCAGCTGGGCTGGCCCTCCAGCCAGTCGACTAGCAACCTGTTGGGCCGTTAACGAACGGCCCCTACGACCTTTCAAAAGCAATGTGAATGCACTTAAGGCCGGGCAGCGGGCTTAAACCCGCTGCCTGTGCTGGCGTAGTTTAGCGAGTTGTGTTCGCCTCACCAGGCGCGCGGAGTGGTCTACGCCAGCTATGCTTCTGTTCAAAAAATCGGATTACACTAATGGCGAAGGTCCAGTTTCTATACAGAGCATCAATTGACAGCAACTTCATCTCTGAGAATGGAATTGTCGCGGTACTTGGAGATGAAAATCAGCTTATGAATGGCTATATTCGGTAAATCAATCACCCCCTCTCATTCGATAGGGGCATATAGACCAGATCCGGGGCAATGATGCGGACAGCCTTTAAGGTCGTTTTGGAGTGGTCGAGTCGCACCTAAACCAAGGCGATCGCCTGCTCTCCGCGCAGGTAGTTGCCTTTCACCATCAAAAACCCGGGGAAGTCAGAGGGAACCCCTCGAACCTGACCTCCGTGGATTGGATCAACGCGCGGCGAAGTCAGGCGCAACTTCACTTCTCTTCACAAATAGAAAATACGCGTAGCCCAAACCCAGTAATACGTAGAGTCCAAATGCCGACCAGCCGACAGCGCTCATCACACCGGATAGCGTGCCCTGTGCGGACACAGTCGCGCCAACAACATCGGAGATCAGCAAGGCGATGGCAATCGCTCGCAGTGCATCGGCGGCTGTGACATCTCTGGCTAGCCAAGTCAAGAGACCAATCGCGGTAAGGGCGACTCCGAAGAACCGAGCCATGAGTATCTCGGCCGACCCTTGCGTGATGCCATATATCGACAGCATTGTTGCCGGAACTACCAAAAGGCCGATCGCATAGCCCAGCGCGATAGCTGCATTGATGATAAGCAGGGTACGGAATCTCATCAGTTTCCCTCCTGTGGGTGGTTTGATAGACAGTTGCTTATTTACGGCTGGCGTGTTCGGCTATCAAACGATCCATACGTTGGTCCTTTCTGCCATTGGGGTCATCGCCAAGCGGTTTTGCCCTAATCAGCCTGGAACCTTCATCAATTAGCGAGATCTCATAATTGAGGGTGTATTTCATTCGTAGATGGCTGGCTCATGGCCGGTAGCCTGACGGCTGCGAGCTGACACCCATCAGCTCCTGCGAGTGATTATTAGTATGTAGTTAGGGCGCGGCCGGTGCTATCCTGACCTGGATAAGAGACGGGAACGCACCAGGGGCATGGAGCGTCAGGGCGGACCGAAGCTGCCTATGGGATGCTTACGCAAGCCCGCGTGGTTATTTGGTCCACCCGTCGGAAACTCATCTGGGGCGGCCAACAGGCCGAACCCGTATCGGTTTTTGTACCTCTCCGCCCGAAAGCCGCGCCCCATCCGATCCGGTCAGCATCGCTGACCTTCTCACTCAGGAGTGTACGATGAATTCGCCCCCCAGATCAACGTTCCAGCGGTTCCTGGCCCTCGACCTGCACAAACGCTATCTCGTCGTCGGGGGTGTCAACTTCCGTCAGGAGATCGTGCTCAAACCCCGCCGCATCTCCCTGGAGAAATGGCCCGCCTGGGCCAGGGCTAACTTGCTCCCCACCGACGCTGCCGTGCTCGAAGCTACCACCAACGCCTGGGATATCTATGACCAGATTGTCTCTTTGGTGGCGCGAGTTGTGGTCGCTCATCCCCCAAAGGTCAAGTGGATCGCTGAAGCCCGTGTAAAGACCGATCGGTACGACGTCCTCCGGCTGGCTCATCTCCTCGCCGCCGATCTCATTCCTGAAGTCTGGGTTCCTCCCGTCGAAGTGCGTGAACTTCGCTCACTCATGTCACACCGTCGTCGCCTGGTCCAGATGAGCACTCGGGCTCGCAATCACCTGCACAGTCTGCTGCATCGTCACAATCTCAAGCCCCCTCAAGGGAAGATATTCACCCAGAAGCATCGGGAGTGGTGGCATAAACTCGATATCTCGCCCACTCAGCGAATGCGTGTTCGCCATGATCTAGCCACCATCGATCACGTCGATAAGCTGCTCGCAGAGATCGAGAAGGAACTCTATCGGCTCAGTACTTCAGAGCCCTGGGCTGATCAGGTGCCCTTTCTGCTCCAACTCCCCGGCTTTGGTCTGATTGTCACCTTGACGGTTCTTGCTGCCATTGGCGATATCTCTCGCTTCTCTCACCCCAAGAAGCTCGTGGGCTACGCTGGGCTGGGCGCTTCCATTCACGCCAGCGGGGATAAGCACCGCACAGGTCGCATCACCAAAACCGGCCGCAAAGAACTGCGGTGGATCCTGGTCGAGTCCGCCTGGCGCGCCGCTGACACTCACCCTTACTGGAAGGCCCAGTACGAACGCCTGGAGCGGCGCATAGGGTCCAGCAAAGCAGCAGTGGCAATCGCCCGCAAAATGTTGGTTGCCGTCTGGTACATTCTGACCGAACGCGCTGCAGATCGCCATGCCGACCCTGATAAGGTGGCTTTCAAGTACATCATGTGGTCCTGGAAGCTTGACGATGCCAAGCGTCACGGGATGAGCACCCGACAATGGGCTCGTTACTACTTGATGCGGCTGCAGCTCGGAGAGGATCTGACGCACATCCTGCGCGGGGGAAATCGCTACCCCATCGCGCCCGCTGAGGAACTCCGGGCGCTCCTGCCCGAACTGCAGTCGCCGCACTGATCTGAGAGCAGCCTCAACTGAAGAAAAGCCAGTATCCCTCCGCTAAATCAAACGCCCGGCGGTGGGCCGGGCAAGTGCTGCTACTTACCAAATCGGCAGAGAATCTCAGACCAGGGCTTGACTCTCCAACTCATCGGTAGGCGGCGATCGCTGGCAAAGCAAAAGCCCGACCTTGTTTGAAGTCGGGCCTGAATGCTTCGATGAGGGTACGTGGCATCCCCGACGCCAAGGCCTACCCTCACTATCGGCTGGCGACTATATTGACAGTTCAATACTACACGACTTAATCGTCGGTTTCAATCAGTAGCCCGATGGCGAGCATTTGGTGCCTTAGAAATTTAGGTCGCGAGAGGAACACATCTTTTGAGCCCTTCCGTGGTCGGCTCCGGCGAGTATTCAGGGCCGATATTCTTTCTATACAGAGCAGCAATTGACAACAGCTTCATCTCTGTCATTGCGATGATCCGATCCAACAGTGACCCGACTTACTTCCTTAGCCCCAGGCCCCAAGATCATAGGCAGATTCAGGCGGTATATGGGCAGGAAGTAGTGCACCAAGTAGTCGGGCAGATAGCGAACACACATACCGAATAGGCAGGGATCATATGCACTTATGGGGAATTCTTTGACTGTGGAATATCAGTCTTGAGTGGTACCCGAACCTCGACAAAACCAAGCTGTTCGTCCTCTGTTTCGAGCGTCGGTCTGTAATCTGGCGCTTGGTCGCCGGACGTATCTCCTAGTGGTATCTCGATCACGCTGACCGTTGATCCCGGTTCTATCTGATACTCCTTCGCCTATCTTCAGCGGGCTAGCTCGGTCGGGCGAAGGGTGGTCGGGCTTGAGACACGGTCAGAATTCCTAGCTTGCTTCAGTCCAGTGAATGCGGGATAATGTTCTCGTAGTCGATTTGGGCTGAGACTAGAACCCGCCCCACAAGCCAGCATCTTGGTGAGTGGGGCTTTGCGTTTCATAAGGAGCATGAGATGA
>JAZGCZ010000077.1:0-4522 GCA_036477195.1 Anaerolineales bacterium
TGCCGAGGGAATTATTCCGGAAAATCCTGAGCCTGATCGATGATCTACGGCGAAGACCCGCTCCGGCGTAGGCCGGGGAAATCGACGGCCATGTGGAAACGGCAGGAGGGGTGTGTCTGAATGGCGGGCAAAGTGACCGAATGGCCTTCCAATTGCGGGCCGATTACCAAAATCACGCCATCGGATGGATGCAAAGGAACACAGTTCCCGTGTCGGTGGAACAGTGGTACAATTTACATGATTTTGGATGTCGTCTGGGGAATGTCGGATTAATGAAACTAAGGTGAGGCATGCCGACCACGACAGTCAATTCGGTGCAGTATTACTATCGCGAGCAGGGACAAGAAGGACCACTTGTCATTCTGGGCCATTCCGATGGCAATTCCAGTGGGCAGTGGCGCGGGCTCATGGAGGAACTCGGTGGTGAGTTCCGATTGAGGGCATTCGACGCCGCTGGGCAGGGCCGCTCACAGCCGTGGCCCGAGGAACGAGCATACTCCGTGGCAGCGGAAAGCAAGATCGTGGACGCGCTCGCCGCCTCGGAGGTGGGCCCCATTCACCTGGTCGGCCATTCGGCGGGCGGTTTGTTCATTCTGGGAGCCGCGCTGCGCCTGGGCGCGCAGCTGGCGTCGCTGACCTTGGTCGAGCCAGCCATGTTTTCGCTTCTACGCCAAGCCGGTAAAGAACGCGCTTGGGAAGAAATCGAGCAGGTTGCCGGAGTCTTTCGAGAACTCGTGCGCGTTGGGCAGCCGGAGGAAGCGATGAATGGCTTCGTAGACTATTGGACAACTCAGGGAACATGGGCAGCCATGCCGAAAGAGCGTCGAGAGTCGATGATCGCCACTGCCCCCAAAATCTGCCTACAGTGGGACGCGTCATTTGGCAGCGACTACACCCTCGTCGAATTTTCACGTTTGTCATGCCCTACGCTACTGGTCCGAGGGTCAGAAACCACCCTCGCCGCGCGTAGTGTGGTAGGTCTCCTGTGCAATGCTCTTCCGAACTGTCATCTGGTCGAAATCGAAGGCGCCGGGCACATGTCGCCGATCACTCACGCCAAGGCGGTGAACCCCCACATTGCGGACCATATCCGGCGGCACGCAAATACCTGAGTCTGTCTCTCGACATTTCATAGTCTCGGAAGGGGCTTCCTTGTGCCGCGCAGGCAATATGGCTTAAAGAGATTGACAATAACGTAATGATTCTTATGCCAGAATCCGGGCAAGCTGTCGTCAAATCACAAGGTCGTCTGGGCAATACGGGTTTAATATCTTGGATAGACGGTCGGCTCGTGGATCAGCACCGGCATATTCGACAAGACGTTTCTCTAGTCTACTGAACCTATCCTCATCGCCCCCATGGTGCCTATTTATGCAAAGGGCGAACCGATCAAGTAGGGCTCGACCTTGAAATAGTAGGGACTCAAAATCCGTGCACGCATCATCTGCAGCTACGCCCATAGCATTACCCACCGGCAAATCTCGGAGGGTGGACACTGCAGGAATGCCTGGGACTTTAACTGTTGTAGGTAACGAGAATAACCGCTCCAGATCGAGATATTCAAGCAATCTGGCTGACTGAAGAAGGAAGGCATCGAAACGTTCGAGACACGCTTTGATTTCTATTAATTCTCTTGGGCAGCTATCACCTTGCGTGTGAATGAGATCGCCAACCGTTTGCGAGAGTGATTTGAGCGTCTTGGCTGGCCCCTTTGGCAGGATATCGAGGCGTTCGTCGAACGCCACGAGAACAACTGTCACCTCCTTGCCTTCACCTTCTTCGGCCATTGGCACACATCGTTGGTTGGTAAGATAGATAGGTAAAAGAAGGCGATTGAACACCTAGGGACACAATGGCGCAAGCGTGCCTGCAAAAACTCCACCACCCGCACCTTCCGCATCCAAGATTCGTGACCTGCCGCCCAACATATCCGTGACGTGCCGACGTGCCGACAAGCATGGCGCCACTTTCGTCGTGCTGCCCAATCAACACGTCAAGTGGAGGGCAGCGACCACCTTTCTCTTCGGGTCGGATTGAAACTTGTTAAAGGTGTCCACGGCCTCTGACGTGCGTGCCGCAATGATTTCGATACCCTGGGACCGCACGTATTCAAGGGTCTCCTCCGGGACGACCATGTTCCCGTAGTAACCTGTCCCGACCACCAAGGTATCCGGCCGAGCGTCCCACACGTGGGTGAGGTCCTCTATATCGAGGCGGTGTCCTTCCTTCCGCCACCAGGAGCCTTCCACGCGCTCCGGATAGATGATCACATCACGGATGTGGGTCCTCCCGTCCACAATGATCTTGCCAAAGTCATAGACTGTAATTCTCACTGAACCGTTCCCGTTTGAGCGACTGCATGCCTTAGCTTATGAGCTTTTGGATCAAACCACCACTGCCCCTGCAAATCCGCACCTCCGCTACCCCCAACTTCGGCAGCCAATATCCGTGACGTGCCGACGTGACCGGCCAGGAGTCGAACGCCGTCTTGTGCCTTAGTTTGAGGTGATGAACCTGTTGATGTGCCGCTTCAAGTTGCGATAGGCATCCTCAGCCTCGTCGAGGGTAGTCACCTGCAAAACCACCCCGCCTTCGGGCTGACCTCGGCCCGGTAGGACCTCGACGATCTCGATACCCCCCCGATTACCAGCCCTGTGGTTATACTTCGCCTTGAACGTGCGGCCCTTATAGTCAAATGCAATCTGCCTCGTCCGGCTCTGGCGGGGCGTGGCACCCGGCAGGTTGTCCACTGCCTTTAGCAGGAAGCCGACCCACGTGGCGACGCGGCGCACGTGGCGGCTGCCACGATAGTTGTCAAAGAGGTAATTGACCAGGTGGTCAGCTAGCCTCTCGGACGAAATTGGGGCACTCGACGACAAGTTGGTCTACTCCCGAGATCTCGGGGCTAAGGGAGAGTCGGTGGCCAAACCCCTAGGTACAAGATATTCGCTCCGCGCCATTCCGCCCACAGGACCTCCGTAATGCTCCAAGCGGAATTCCAGCGAGTGACGTTTTCCGATTACCACAGATGGTAGCATTGATGCTAGTCAAGCGCGAGTCCGAACCCGACTTGGTGAGCTTTATGGTCATCTCCCGGCATTGCCCAGCTAATTTGGCACTCAAATATCCATTCCATCCAACGCCCAAAATCCCTGACCCAAAACCTGCAAATCCGTGACTCCACTACCCGCAATTTCGGCACCCAAAATCCGCGACCTGCTCCCCAAATATCCGTGACGTAAGGCGTCCAAAATCCGTGACCTGATGATCGTCCCGGGCGTAGGATGACCCCCAGGTGACCAACGACGGTAAGACAATGGAAATCACCGACTTTGAACGTGTTGCCGCGTCACTGACTATCCGTTCCATCTACACCGAGCTGGGGCCAGATGTTCCCGTGAGCTCGGACATTGGCACTGCAAGTGAGATCATGACAGAGATTGATGCCGATCCAACAAACGCGCCAGCACGTGTCATCGCATCAGATTCTTCAACTCTCGGCATGGTCTGGTATGAGGAACTCGACGCAGATGCAGGGAATGTCAATGAAGTTATGGAGCGCCTTACTCCCTCAGATTTTTTGCCCGCAGATACCACGATTTTGGACGCTTTTGATCTCTTTTGCAGCAAAGGAAACAATTACTTCTATCTGCTGGAAAAAAACGAGGTTATCGGTGTCCTATTATTCTCTGATCTGTTTAAACCTCTTGGCCGTCTGGCGTTTTTAGCGCTCGCCCTCGAAATTGAACAACTAGCCTTGAAGCTATGTCAATTGCATGGGGTATCCCAGGCGTGCCTGTCCGGTTCTCGCCGAATACATCCGTCCGAAGGTGTAGCCCAGGAAGTCGAACTCCCCTTCCGGGACCTTGCAGATTCGTGTCTTCTCTTCGCTGATTGTGAGTTTCAGCCTGCTCGTGAGCTCGCGCAGTCGCCGCAAGGCCTCTTCGGCGTTGCCCCTTCCGCACAGGATCACGAGATCGTCGGCATAGCTCATGCCCCCGAGGGCCTGGAGCCTGGCAGCCACCGCATCTTCGGAGCTGGCGTAATTTGGGGCGCCGGCTGCGCGCGCTGGGCTTCCTGTGGTGTGGACTTCCGTATCGAGGCGGGGTCGCTGTTCCGCCGGATCAACCGGGCCGACCGGGTGCTCGCCGCCCGGCTTTCGGGACAGGGGATCGCCACCGCCATAAAGCGCGGGCGAAGCCGCCGGGCTCGATTCGGATACGCTCGGCGGGCATTCCCTGCGGGCTGGCTTCGTGACCGAGGCGGCGCGGCGCGGCGAGACCGCCTTCCGGATCATGGCGACCACGCGCACCGCTCGACCGAGAGCCTGAAAGGCTATATTCGACCGGCGGCGGACGGCGAGCGCGGCGCGATCAGGCTGCTCTAACGGACCCGCAGGTATGGTAATCTTCCCAGGCGACGTCAGATCGCCTGTAACTTCCGAGGAAGCGCCTTTATGTGCGAACTTTTTGCCCTCTCAAGTCGCCTGCCGGCCACGGTATCGTTATCGCTCAAGACCTTG
>JAZGCZ010000078.1:0-8462 GCA_036477195.1 Anaerolineales bacterium
TATCCTCAGGAAGTTCGAAACCGGGCTATAGCTGTCGATCTGCTGGATGCCGCTGGAAATCAGCCCGAGATCAAGCCCCTAGCGGCCTCACTTGATGCTATCGACAACCGGTTTCGGGTCGGCTTCCAGCCCGGCGCATTCGTATGGGAACAGGTGCCTGAGTCCGCATTCCCTGCCGAGACCTTTTGGTTCTTGTATGGGCGGCCTGAGAGTAGAAACTAGCTCGGCCCGGCGAGGTAAACACCACATCAGACTGCTTCGGTCATCGGTACCCCGCAATACCTTTAATCTAGAACAAAGAATGTGGCTATCGAAAAGCCTAGCTATCAATGAAAGTGGCTATCGATAATCTAGCTGTCATAGAATATGGCTATGCGCAGCGTCATTTCTGGATGTAATAGCGCATGATGGCCTTTGCCGGCGATGGATCGGCTACTTTTTCGAATCCGGCGCGCTCGAACACCTTGGGAATCCCCATAAAGCTCGATACTGGATCCAACCTCTTGCCGCGCGGCTTTGTGGGATAGGCCTCCACGATCATCGCGCCTTGGTCCGTAGCATATTGAACAGCGCCTTTGAGCAGCTCCGTGCCGACGCCCTCATTGCGATGATCCTTGTGGATGAAGAAACAGACGATCGACCAGACGGGGAGATCATCAACGGGCTTAAGTACGCGCGATCGGTTTAGAGAACCGAATTCCTCGCGAGGCGCCACCGAACACCAACCCACTGGCTCGCCGCCGGAGTAACCCAAAATCCCTGGAACGACGCCGGAATCGACCAAGCCCTTCATGGCCTTACGATTGCCTGTGTTCCCATTGCGATCGAACCCGGAGCGCGTGATTCGCCACCACATGCACCAGCATCCGCTATAGGCCCCATTCGGGCCAAATAGCCTCTCGAAATCATCCCAGCGCTCTGCCGTTACCGGTCGAAATTCCATCATTCTCCTTGATTACATATTCTAAGAGATCTTGCTCCAGCAATCAGTCCACTTTCCTGCCTGCGCCAGGAGGCCAGCATAGTCGCGGCAGATCTTGACAGCCTCAGGTCCATTCAGTATTATTGGGCTTAACTATATTGAATTCAATATAATTATATCGAGCGCATCGTGTTTGATTATAGGGGAGTACATGGGTAGCTCAGAAGGTGACAATCACTTTTGGCAGAGCTGGGGAGATTTATGGACCGATGAGTCTCCAGAATTCGATAACGGTCAGGCCTGGCGCAAGCATTTCACTTCATTCCTTGGCGTGGCTCCGGAAGAACATTGGGTCTTCAAAGGTCGGCGGTTCAAGCCGTGGATTTCTGGCAAGCTCGGGGCACCCGGTCTTTTCAATCCGATCGTAGCCATGGTTCTGAGTCGCGGGGGAGGTTTACTGTCCCTTTATGTGCTTCACCTTCTCGCCGAAAAACCACGCTACGGGAATGACATCATGAAGGAAATCGAGGTACGCACCCATGGAGGTTGGGGCCCAAATCCTGGAGCTGTTTATCCAATGTTGACCTCGATGGAGGAGAGCGGATTTGTGGAGGGAGAGTGGGAGGATCCGAAGAAGCGCACCCGGCGGATCTATCGCTTGACTTCGGAAGGCAAAGACGAGCTCGAAAGGATTAAGGAAGTGATGCGACCGAAGTTGGAGGATGCTATCCAAGTACTCCGGCATCTCAATGCCGATCTCGATTTGGATCTCGATGTTGAAGGAGGAGGTTATGCCTAGGAAAGTTGTCATCAAAATCAAGGCCCGCGATGGAGCCCATGACTTCAGCGCACCGCTCAACTTCGGATTAGCTGATTGTTGTTGCTTAGCGATGCCCTTGGATATGGTACCCGGCAAAATTCGCGCGGTGGGCTCCAAACCTGTGCGAGAGGTGTTGGACGGCCTCGAGCAAATGTACGAAGACCTATATGGAGATGAATAAATGGCCGAGAAATTAATACACGAATATAGGCTTATTGAGACCGATGACGGCTATCGCATCGAGATCAAAGGCGACAAGGAACAGATCAAGAAATGGATGGAGGGGAATCGCAGAAAACGCTGGATGAGACGAGGTTTCGGGCCCTTCGCCTCCGGCTTTCCCGGCATGATGTATATGAAAGGCCATCACGGTCCGGGCGATTTCACAATCGAGATCGAAGAGGAAGACGAAGAGCAGCAAGCCTCCGAAGACTGATAGCGATTGAGGCGACTGTGTCCCTCTTGGGAGCCGGGACGTTCGCGTTTCGGTCTAACATCCCCGATAGCCGACCCCGTCGGCTGACCTCAGGGCAAGCCCGCCCCCCCCCGACGGCGCAAGCACTTGACGAAGCCTGCCAGGTGTTTGACACGCATCCCAAAAAGCACTAATATATCGCCTGCCGATACATCGTCCACGGATATATAATTGATGACCGATAATGCGAATAACAAGGCGTTACCTTTGACCCCCGCCGTCTTCGAGATTTTGCTGGCATTGGCGGATCAGGATCGGCACGGGTACGGGATCATGCGTGAGGTCGAGCGACGAACGGAGGGAGACTTAAAAATGGGCCCGGGAACGCTTTATGGATCCATCAAGCGCCTACTTGAGGCAGGATTCATCGAGGATTCCGGGGACAGGCCGGACCCCGCGCTAGATGATGACCGACGAAAGTATTACCGTTTGACGATCCAGGGGCGCCAAGTCGCAATCGCCGAAGCCAATCGGCTCGAGCGGCAGGTCCATCAGGCGCGGGAAAAGAAGCTGCTCCCGAGGGCGGTACCATAGCTGGGTATTTGAACTATGGGGGCATAGGAAATTGAGGATCTCAGAGCGCCTTTTTCAATTAGTGCTGGTCGCGTACCCGAGCCGATTTCGCTCGGAGTACGGCAAGCTGATGCTGAAGCACTTCGTGGACAATAACGACGGTGGATTTCGTCACTGGGTTTGGATTCTGTCCGACACGGCGACAAGTGCTTCTCGTGAACATCTAGCGGAATTGAAGGAACCTATGTCGAAGATTGCGCTGATTGCGGCTGGAATCTTGGTCTTGCCATTTGGTTTTGTTCTGGTTAATGTGCTGCAATACGAGCTCGGGATCCCAGTTCCGTGGAACCCCTATGACAGTGTGTACGATCAAATCAACGGGACCAGTTGGACCCACCTTTTTGACGCCGTCATTCTCCTGAGTCCCATCATGGCAATGCTCCTGGTAGGAGCATCTCAAGTTCGAATTTCGGGCGGCGAAGGTGAGGCGGTCCTTGCCCGGGTTGAAATACTAAAGGCCTCCAGGTTAGCGTATGTCGTTGTTGGAATCAGTGTGGCTCTACTTGGGGTATTAGGTCTTTATCTTGTGTTTGAGAATCTTCCGTGCCTGCTGGGACAGCAGGTGGTCTGCTAGCAACTTACAACTTCCGTCAAAGTTAACCGTTGTCCATGAGCTGACCCTCCTGCGAATATCGCCGCAGGCGGGTTCCGAGCGCCGCTCCACCGGCGGCAGCCGCTACGGCAAGGGACGCCGCTGGAACGAACAGCGCTCCGAAATCGCTACGGTGAAGAATTAAGGCGAGTTCTAGTATGGTCAAGATGATTCCAGACCCAGGTGGTGGCGGAAAAATACCAGTGTCTCTGCGATGATCTCCCGCATGCGATCGTCATCGTTTCGTACATCCATTCCATGTTCTCCGCGCGCGTGGTTAGCTAAGGTCACGGGAAGATTCCGAGCACGCGCAATTTTGATCGCCGCATCAATTGACTCGTTGACGCCGACCAGATCATCGAGCTCGGCTCTCGCAATGAAGATAGGCGGTACGCGCTCGGGCGACATTGAGCCGAGACGTACGACCGAGGAATACTCATCAAGGAGCGCCTTGCTCACCTCTCCCTCAATCCCTTCTAGGATCGGATCCAGGCTCATTCTTCCGTAGTAAGCCGCGATGCAGAGCGCTCCTCGCATCAGGCCGGCGCGCATACCAAAAGGAGTGCCTCCCGAGCAGGTCCAAATGCCTAGGCGTTGTGGATCGATGCCCAGCTGGTGCGCGGGGTCGAGGACGTGATCCAGCAGATCGTCAACGTCATCGGCAGGATCTGAATTTCGCGAAAAGAAATGGGAGGAGCGATGGTTGAATGTAATCGCGATGATGCCAGACAGGGCGATGAGACGACCCCAGCCATCGTACTGTCCCCAGTCCTTTGAGTTTTCGATGACTTCCGGAGGGCCGTCCCCATGCACAAATACGACAGCGGGAAGATTGTGCGATGGGGCGTCTTGGGGTGGTCGATAGACATCGAACTTGAGTTTAGTGCCAGCAACCGATTTGTAAGGCTGATCCCTCTCGACCCGAATTTCATCCGTCCCGGGGATGCGATAGACAATTTCGCGCTCGGCAAAGGGTATCGAATCGCTCACGGGGGAATAGCCTCAGATGCGGAGGGCTAGGGCGTTTCAGCCAGAAGATACTGATCGAAGAAGCCTACAATGCGCGTTTCAAATTCCTCGGGGAGCTCTACGTCGAATGCAGCGTGACCGAGATCGGCTTCGAACCAAAGCTCTCGCGGTTCGCCGGCTGCATCGAAGAGGAGCTCACCGCTCCCAACTGACACGACGGTGTCTTGCCCGCCCTGCAAAATCAATACTGGGCGCGGGCTGATGTCGTCGATCCAAAGCTTAGCGTCAATTTCAGCGCTGTCGAAGCCGAGCTCTTGTTCCGCCCAGAAAAGAATCATTGGCGCGAACGGAAATGCAGGAAGTCCGGTAAGGGCCGTCACGCTAACGGCCACAGTGTCGTCGATCGATGAGAAGGGGCTGTGCGCAACGACTGCGACGATGTCTTCATTGAGGGCGGCATACTGAATTGCCTGGGTAGCCCCCATTGAAGTTCCAAGCACGCCTATTCTTTCCGGGTCAATTTCATCCTGCTGCATCAAGAACTGATACCAGGCTTCCCAGTCCTTCATCTCATGATAACCAAAAGAAATCAGTTCGCCGTCGCTCACGTCGTGGGCGCGCACGCTCGTTAGAAGCACGCCGTATCCGTGATCATGAAGCATTTGGGCTTCTTCTAACAACGCGATGCGATTGGACTTGTGGCCGTGCTGTGCCATGACCACCGCCCCATTTTGCGTGGGTACGTACCAGCCAGCCAGCCGCAAGCCGTCTTCGGAGGTGACCGTGACATCCTCATAGGGAAGTCCAAAGTCGGCCGGTGACGCATCGAGCGCTGCTCGAGTTTCAATCGGATTGCTTATCAACTCATGGGCCTGGCCACGGGCGATGACCGCTATTGTGACGAACAAGGCCAATCCAACAGCACATATCGCAATCACTCCATATACTAGCCAGGATTTCATCTTCTTATCTCCATAAAGCTACTGATCCCTTTTCCGCTATCTATATGCCGACGAGCTTGATATGCGCGCCATGTGCCAGCAGCGATTCTACGCTATCGACGCGGTCGATCCGGATCTCGATTAGATAGAGACCCTCCCCCCGCCCCTCAAGATGATCGGATAGCTCTCCTGCCGCGACCGTAGGCGCAGCGATAGCGGCCTCGAAGCTGCCGATCTTAAACTTGGCCGTCTCCGCTCCCTCTATGATCGGGCCTTGGGTGGAAGTCTCTCCCAACATAGCCGAATACCCCATGATGCCCGCTTCTAGGTTCGGCACAACGCTCAGAACGCGTGAAATACCCAACGCTCCATTGGTATGGGAAGTAATTTCGGGTTCAGTTCGAACTCGCAGCTCCCGCGGATTTTCGTCAGTTATGAAGAATGGTGAAAAAGAGCCTAGCGGAAACGCGGCTCGCCATGCTAATTCCACGCCGTCTGTTCGCGTTCGGCCTCCGGAGGCGGGATCCGCAATCTCGATCCCTCGCTCCCGTACCCGACTCACAATCGCATCTAGCTCATCCGTATGAAGCGCGAAGCCGGCAAAGCCTTCGCCGCCGTCAAAGAGGAACAGATAGTTTCCCGGGCCAGGTTCGGGTGGGTTTGCAATCAGCTCAGGGCTTGTGGGTGCCATTAACTCGAGGTAGGTGCCATCCAAAAATGTAATGAGAGCGTTGTGCGTGAGGCCCCCTTCGTGCTCGCCGCCGTAGACAACCGTGAAACCAAGTTGTTCAAAATCACTCGTGGCGACCTCGAGATCAAATACAGCGATGATCGCGTGATCAAATCTCATGATGCGAGTTTTTGCGTGATTTCGCTAACGTTCGAAAAGCTCGAGGGTGGGTGATGAGATTTACAGTTCACAGGCATTTCAATCCGGTGCGCAGCAACTAGTCCTTCTCCCACGCATCAAACTGAGTTGCAGTCGATCACTGGTCATGCTCCTGGATTGTAACGAACTATGGAGTAGGTGTTGGATCGTGCGCTGGCCAGGTTATGAGAATCCATTGAGTGTAGCCATGCTTTTCGGCTGTGTACACACGTCCCCCAGATGGCAACTGGCAACCGGCCTCATCTTGGACAGTTATCGTGGTCTCCTGGTAGTGCGTGGTGCGCAGTGGGGTAAATATCAGCTGCCCATCCTGACACAGCCAGGTCTCGATCAGATAGCCACGATCGTCGTCCGTGGTCATCCATACCGCATCCCACGCGATGGTGACATCATTTCCATTGCGACTAGCGCGGACATTCGTGGGCGGCCTGTAGAGTTCGCCGAATGGCAGCCGTGAGTAATACGGCGGCGCGTCTCTGAGATCCCCCCGGATCTCAAGAAATTCGGACTTCACCCAGCATCGGTCAAAATAAGTCCACGGCTCCACGTACGCCCATGTGCCCAGATCATTGCGGCCCACAATATCGACCCGGACGTCGGGGTATAGGCCCCATTCGTACAAGTAAGCCGCGCCGGGTCCGTAGCGACAGTTTGCTTGGGCCAACACCTTTGCGGCAATGGGCGCGAAGGTGGGAACCAGGCTGGGCGTCGGTGTGCGAGATGGCGTCGGCGTGATTGAAGGTGTGTATATGGGAGTTGGCGTGTCAGTGACCGTAGCGGTTTCCGTCGGTGCGGATGTCTGAGTAAGGGTAGAAGTGCGAGTCGGCGCAGCAGTTGGAGCTGCGGTCGAGGTTTCAGTGAGGACCGCGGTGTGGGTCGGCGTAGGTTCCGGCGCGGCAAACGCATCGCCCCCGAGCGAGTACCCAAAGATACCTCCCAGCAATAAAAGCCCAACCGCCGATAATGCTATGAGCCAGCGTGGCATATCCCGAATCTACGCGTCTGAGGACAACAGTGCAACTAGGCTCTTGGGTTTAGTTGCAATCCTCCAGGTCTTCTTCTTCGAGCTGATCGATCAAAGAATTAAGCTGAGATTCGGTGATCTCGCCGATGGGCATGTCGTTGCTTTTGACGCGAATGTCAATCATTAGGTTGCTCTACCAAAGTGACATAAGGCCTCAGTAGAGCATTGCCGGACCATCAATCAGACGAGCCGCGCGCGGCGCAACCGCCTCGGCGCGACTCCCTTCGAATTCGATCCAGGCCCTTATTGTAGATTCGGCCCATCCATGATCTCCCAGCCACGCTCCACTGCCGCTGCTCTGAGCCTTGCATCCGGATAGACGGCTACTGGATGATCCGCACGTTCCAGGATCGGAATGTCGGCCCATGTATCTCCATAAGCGGCGCCTACGCGCTCAACCCCAAGTCGCTCGAAAACTTGCTCCCCCTTGCCCTTGCCAGTGATCAGACCCGAGACAAGCTGCAGTTGTCCATCCGCGACTTCGATCTGAGAACCAATGGCACGGGCACCAATTTTCTCGCCTAGCGCTTCCAGAGTCGGTTCGAAGGCGGTGCTGGCAATGTACAGCTGATCGCCCTGCTCCTTGTGTTGGGCGAGGCGCTCGACCACGTCTGCGCGGCGCTGCGGCCACAGCACTTTTTCGACCGACCATAGCGCCATTTCACGAACCTTTTCGGGGGTTGGATCCTTGATAAGGGGCAGCGAGGCGATCAGCGACCACTCGCCAAAATCTCGCAAGTCCATCATGCCTAGCTTGTATAGAATGTAGCGGGGGAGCATTTTCAGCATGAACATATTGGCTTGAAGGGCGCTTTGATTATGGCGTACCCAGTTAACCAATCCCAATATAGGGGAGCCCTTGCTGAGAGTACCTACCAGATCCGACACAACGATCATGAAATGACTGCCTTCCCTTCCCTCTCTCGATCCTGCCTGCGCAGAATAATCCAGGCCTTCGAGAGCCTCTATTCTAGGCCAAGCACCGGCAAATAATGTGAGGAATTTGGTTATCATCTTTTGATGGTTACCCGTCGCGCGTTGCTTTTGAATATCCCTCTCCGTGGCTCGTTTGGGACGCATTACAAAGCAATCAAGCCGTCGCCGGGACGCGGCCTGCGAATTAGGCTCCTAGCGCCGTTCGGATTACTTGCGATCGTCGCCTGCGCCCCTGAACCAGCTTCAACGCCAATTCCCTCCGAGCCCCCAATCCCGAGTCCCGCCTCCTCGGCAACCCCGATCTCGCCTCCCCGATACACG
>JAZGCZ010000079.1:0-42608 GCA_036477195.1 Anaerolineales bacterium
TTTCCGCTCCCCGCATGCCGAACTGCGCCTCAACCTGAACCACATCTGGCAATCCATTCACGATCGCCAAATAGGCTGATGCGCCTAGCAAGCCCAGGCCTGCGACCAACGCCAATATCAGCGCTAGCGCAGCAATCAGTTGACCGCTGCCTTCTCTGCGGGCCGATCTACGAGATCTGCGTATCTTGAGTGAACGGGGCATCTTGAAGCTTTGCCCTGCTCTTGCGGTAATCGCAGGGGCGAGAATTATAATCATCAGGTTACAGCCAGGCTATTAGGCTGCTGAGTGAAATACATCGCTTCGATTTCGCGGGCTGTCGCAGGCGTTTGAGCTCAGTCGCAATGAGTTCGATGGAAAGCTGACTGGCCACGCGAGCTTCGAGCACTTGGCTCGGTTCGGGCAGATAGATCCCGAGCCGGGTGAATCCATCTGACATGGGTATTATTGCTGACATGACTGGTGCCAGAATCTGCGAAGTCTTCCGAATGGGCACAATCGACTTTGTGTCCGGCCGGGCAATCCAGGAGAACTTAGCTTCCGAAATCGGCGCCGGAAGACGCTCGGCCGCCCTCATTCTGCTTGAACACCCCCATACCTTCACCTTCGGACGCCGAGGTAAATCGGAAAACCTGCTCTGGGATGAGCACGAGCTTGCTGATCGAAACATCGAGGTGCATTGGACCGACCGAGGAGGGGACGCAACCTATCACGGACCAGGCCAACTGGTTGGCTACCCCGTGCTGCCGCTGGGACGTCTCAAAACAGACGGCCGGCTGCCCAAAGGAGATTACGTGGGCTACCTACGCGATCTCGAAACTACCCTCATTCGCGCTCTTGCGGGACTCGGGCTGGCAACTGGACAGCGCAAAAACCACACTGGAGTCTGGGTGCAGCCTGACGTCGCTTCTCGGTGCATACATTGTCCCCCCGCGGCCCGCAGGGCTCCCTCTAAGCTCGCCTCGATCGGAGTGCGCGTCACGGCCCAGGGGGTCAGTCAGCATGGATTTGCGCTCAATGTTGCGCCCGACATGCAATACTGGGAAGGGATCGTAGCCTGCGACCTTCCCGAGACCCCCATGGTCTCACTTGCGAACCTGCTCGAACCGGCGCCAACCATGGAGCAGGTAACCGAGGCAGTCGTCACAGAATTTGGCAACGTCTTTCAACTGACCATGCTCGAGACAATCGCCGCTTAGCCACCGTTCTATGAACATCCTTCGGCACGACTCCTAAAACCATGCTCGATGAAATTTTCCGCCTAGTCTCCGATCTACACTCATCCTCCGGCACGACTCCTAAAACCATGATCGATGAAATTTTCCGCCTAGTCTCCGATCTACACTCATCCTCCGGCACGGCTCCTGCAACCAGTAGCGGATAGGATTATCCACTGATGAAGAATATTCTGTCCATCGACGGTGGCGGTATTCGCGGAATCATTCCGCTGGCCTGTCTGATCGAGTTGGAAAAGATAGAGGGACGACCCTCGCGTGAGATATTTGACATGGTCGCGGGAACATCGACCGGTGCTGTAATTGCAGCTGGGCTCGCTCTCGGAATGAGCGCGCGGGGTCTTATGGCGATCTATCGCAATCTGGCCGAGTCCGCTTTCCAGTCGCTACCGTTCTGGAAGGTGGCCCTCAATCTCGGCAATCATCGCTACAGCAGTGAGTTCGTTTCGAAGACGCTCGATCAGATGGGCGCCGACCGAGAGATCAATAGCCTCCCGATCGATATCTTAATCACCGGAAAAAACACGGTGACTAGCCGCATTGACTTTTTCGTGCGCGATAGCGAGGGCAATGCCTCAGTGTGGGGTCGCCTACCGCTTAAGGATGCCGTCCTTGCCAGCACTGCAGTTCCCACGTACTTCCCTGCTCACTCTGCAACTCTTGACGGAAAAACGCATACTTGGGTCGATGGTGGGGTAGGCGTCTCGGGAAACCCCTGCTATCAGGTAGCAGTTGAAGCAATTCATTACAGTGCGGGTGCCTATCCCCCCGGTGACACTCGGATGCTGTCATTTGGCACCGGCCGCACACCCCACCCGATTGATGCCCACAAGGCTAGTTTTCTGCAGTGGGGCGAGTGGGCGCTTGGTGAGATGCTCGAAGACGCTTCGGACTGGCAGTCCTTTATGACCAGGTTGGAATATGACGGGTCCGGTCGTATCGACTTCCGCCGCTATGACCTGGACCTCGCTCCCGATGTGATGGATCAACTCGGCGTGGAAGTTCCTCCGGGCAAAGATGTGACAAATATCGGTCTTGATGATGTTTGGGCAGTTGATTTTCTCCAGGATATTGGCCGAGCTTTTGCGCGGCGCATCAACTTCGACGACCCCAACGGCCTGTTCATGCCCTCAGTAATGGGCGGCTCACCTCCGCTTTTCTAGCGCGCCGAACCGCCAAAAATCCCTCCATGCTATACTCCGCCGGATTTTCCGGAGATCCTCATGCGTACCTTTGAACGGGACACCTGGAGCGCTGATCAGCCCATAGTCTTCCCGGGCCTTCGATCGGGCGCTTCGGTGCTCAGTACCCTTCTCTTTCGCCTTAGAGCAGGCACTTTGCAGCTGAGTTCTCTTAGCGTTCGCCTTCGGTCAGCCGCTCTACTGCTGGGTGTCCTTCTCATTGTTTCGGCCTGCAATCGGCCTGCCGAAGAGCCCCCTCCCAATGTGCTGGCGACCTCAGTGTCATCCACGCTGACCGCTCAGCCGGTCGAAGAAGCGACCGCTACAGTCGCCGTCGACAGGATTGATGAGAACACTCCGAAGCCAACTGAAATCCCCGTGGAATCCGAAAGCACGCCAACAGCAGAGGTAACCGAAGAGCCCGAGTTTTCACCGACCCCAAGCAGGACTCCTGTTCCACTTGAGCCCGGGGATCCACGTTCGGGTCTTAATCTTTCGGATCCGGACTACGATGACGACTTCAGCCAGCGATTCACCTGGTTTGAATTCAGCGATCCCGAATCCGCCACCATCATTTGGGATGACGGCCGGCTGCGTGTCACGGACCATATAAGGGATGGAATCCTGTGGTGGACGACCACCGCCGTTGAGATCGAAAATTTCTATGCCGAGATCACGGCGCAACCCTCGTCCTGCTCAGGAAAGGACGCGTACGGGATGGGGATCCGAGTCGGCGGTGACAATATCGACCGCGGCTATACCTTGGAGATCTCATGTGACGGCGCGTGGCGCGTGCGGAAGTTCATTGCATTCGATGAGATACCTGACGTACTGAGTGACTGGACTGAGTCGGTCCTGATCCAAACTGGGCCCGATGCCAGTAATCAAATCGGCTTCCTGGCAGACGGCGATCAGTTGTTCGTGTTCATCAACGGCGAGTTGATTAATACGATCGCTATTGAGGACTCGGACTACGTATCGGGCGTGCCCAGTCTCTTTGCCAACGCTACCCAGACCACGGATCTCACCATAAATTTCGATGACTTCAGGCTCTGGTTCCTCACCCCATGAGCCCCCCGCTCGAGGGTGGAGTTGGCGAATTTATTTCTTTATTCTCTCCACCCTCGGCGCCACTTCCCGTGAGCTCCCCACACTAGGGTGGAGTTGGCGAATTTATTTCTCTTGTCTCTCCACCGCGGCCTGCCTGAGCATTGCCGCGTGCGCGCCTCTCGCAACGCCCAATGTGAGCTCGTCGCCTGCCGTCGCTGAATCAGTCACTAGCCAACCGCCTCCTACACAGACTGCTCCGCCGCCGACCCGCACGGCAGTCCCTGAGCATAGGATCGGACTCGGAGCACCCCTCTTTGAAGACAATTTTGAATTCGATACCGGTTGGGAACCTGGCGCCTCCCCGCGCGGCGCTGTCAGTCGTCTGGACGACAAATTATTCATCTCGGTACAGGGCCCTTCGTCGACGTTCTCCTCATTGTCTCCAGTCGAACCGATAGCAGATTTCATGGTCGAAATTGAGGTCCGCTCTGAGATTTGTGAGAATGGAGACGAATACGGACTAATTGTGCGGGTTGGAGGAGCCGGCAACCCCACGCAGGATTCACATTATCGCTTCTTGATCACTTGCGAGGGAGCCGTTCGGGCTTCACGCTTTCTGTCGGGCGCTGAGGCGCCTATACTGCCGATCACACCCAGCGCGGCCGTTCTTGCCGGCGCCCCGGCTGTAAACCGCATCGGAGTTTCGGCGATCGGCGATGTGTTTCGGTTTTTTGTGAATGATATGCAAGTAGTTCAGCTGGAGGATGGCGAAATTCCCAGCGGCAAGATCGGCCTGATGGTTCGCGCCCGCCGCGGAGCTCAAACGACAATTTCGTTTGACGACTTTCGTGTGTGGGACCTGGGCTCATCCCGGCCAGATGAATGAGATGGCAGAGAAACGACCCTTTCGAAACCGCCTCAACGATTTAGATCCCAAAACGTGGATTAAATTCCAGAAATCCTGGTTCGTTCACGATCCGCCTCCGAGACGCAAGGATGTGAAGCTGCATCCTGCCAAATTCCCGGAGACTCTGGCGCAGGAATTCATTGAGTTTTTTACAAAAGCCGGTCAGACCGTGCTGGATCCGATGGTCGGTACCGGATCGACTCTTATCGCTTGCCTTCGCAGTGGGCGTAATGGAATTGGGATCGAGCTCAGCCCCACGTATGCAGAGCTCGCAGCCCAACTGGTGAAGGAGGAGAAAGCTGCTCTCGGATCAGAACGTCTGCAAGCCGACGTGATTCAGGGCGATTCCGCAGACTTGGCCCGTTTCGAGCTGCCGCTCATCGATTACGTGTTCACCTCTCCCCCTTACTGGAACATGCTCCACGCCAAGGGCGCAGGTACTCAAAGACAGCGTCGGGAGGACGCTGATCTTGACGTCACCTATTCAGAGCACTCTGCTGACCTGGGCAATGTTGAGGACTATGACGAATTTCTGGATCGTCTGGTGGCAATCTACTCCAGCCTGCAGGAGGTGCTTAGACCGCGCGCCTATCTGACAATCATCGTCAAGAATGTAAAAAAGGGAGGAAAAATCTATCCCCTGGCCTGGGATCTTGGCCGTCAGCTGGGCCAGATCTTTACCCTTAAAGACGAGAAAATCTGGGCTCAAGACGACATTCGCCTGGCTCCCTACGGCATGGGGAACGCCTGGGTCAGCAATACATTTCATCACTACTGTCTTCAATTTCGATTCGAACCTGATTGATGTGAGCGGGTCCGCGCTTGATGTTGCCACCGCGGCATAACCTTCGAGCCCAAATGATGTGAAGGCTCCGCGCTTGATGTTGCCACCGCGGAATAACCTTCGAGCCCGAATGATCTGAAGGCTCCGCGCTTGATGTTGCCACCGCGGCATAACCCGAGTATCCTAAGTCTGCAGCACCCCACCGTAATTCTGAATGTATCTTGCAATAGAAGGTGTAATCGGCGTCGGGAAAACCTCCTTAGCGCGCCTACTCCAGCCCATGTTCGATGCGGAGCTATTGCTGGAGGTCTTTGAGGAGAATCCCTTCCTCTCTGATTTTTACTCGGACCGCCACCGGTATGCCTTTCAGACCCAGATTTATTTCCTGCTGAGCCGATACCATCAGCAGCATGATGCTGTTCCTCGAGCCCTCGCTAGCGGTGACCTTATCGCGGACTACACATTTGCCAAGGACGCGCTATTTGCGGGGCTCAATTTGTTCGGAGACGAGATTCAAACTTATGAGCAGGTGCACAATGCGCTCGCCGAACGCATCCCCCTGCCTGACCTAATTGTGTACTTGCGCGTTACTACCGACGTAGCGATGCAGCGCATCTCAATGCGGGACCGCTCCTACGAGCGTAATATGGAGTATTCGTATATCGATGAGCTCAACTTGGCTTATGATGACTTCTTCGATCAACTCGATGAGCTCCGCGTTCTGATCATTGATTCGACTACCCTGGATTTTGTCTCTCACCCGAACGACTTGGAGCATGTAGCGGACCGCATTCGCCAAAAGCTGCAGATCCCCCCATACCAACAGCACCTGCCACTAGAGAAATCTTGAGGATTACAACCGAGAAGCTATTGGAGCTGGCACAGAAGGAGGCTGAGGCCCGACCGGGTGTCGTCTCGGGCTACGTAATCGGCTCGGCCGCGGATGGTGATCCAGTTTTTGGAGGCACGGCTGACGTGGATCTTGTGCTGATCCACGAGTATGAACCGGCCGCGCCACGAGAGATCGTCCCTCTCTCCGACGAGGTCCACCTCGACATATCACACCACGCGAAGCGTCTGTACCAACAGCCGCGGGATCTGCGTGTGGATCCCTGGCTCGGCCCCGCGATATGCGAGCCTGTCTTCCTTTACGATCCGAGCCACTTTTTCGAGTGGGCACAAGCCTCGGTGCGCGGGCAATTCCACCGCGCAGACTACATGCTGGCCCGGGGTGCTGCATTTCTAAAGAAGGCCCACGTGTCGCTCAATGGGTTAGAAACCGAACGGCTGTGGCTCTCTGGCTGGACACGTGCATTGCTGGAGGCTGCCAATGCCGTGGCTTCGCTTGAGGGATTTCCTGCTTCCGGTCGGAGGGTCATGCCGCGGCTCAAATCAAAACTGACCGACCTGAATCATCCCGAAATCTATGACCACTTCCTTCGATTGCTCGGCGCCGAGCAATTCGAGGATTCGTTAGCGGCGGAATGGGTTGATAGCTGGGCCACGACCTTTGATTCGGCCTGCAAGCTTTCCTTGGACCCCGAGCTGTCCGAAGTTCGCGGAGGCTATTATCTGGGCGGGTTCCAGTCCATGATAGACGAAGGATCGGCTGTCGAAATCTTGTGGCCGATGCTATCCACATGGGACCGGGCAATCCATGAACTCGAGCTAGCCCAGGAACACCAACCCCATTGGCCGCAGATATTGAATACACTGGGGTTGTCTGTCGATCACGCTAGCCAACGCGAAAAGGAGTTAGAAGACCTATTGGATCAAGTCGAAGGAATTCTGGAAAACTGGGCCGAGAAAGTCGGAGCTTAGTGGAGTGAGTCGCTTCGTCGCGGTTGCAGGGAATATCGGCGTCGGCAAATCCACGCTTGTTGAGCTCCTGGCAGAGCGAATGAATTGGACGCCGTTCTTTGAGCCTCAATCGCAAAATCCATACCTGGCGGACTTCTATCAGGACATGCAGGAATGGTCCTTCCAATCCCAGATATTCTTTCTGTCGCGGCGCTTGCGTGCCCACCGAGCTATTTCAGATCATCCGGGCCCGGCGGTGCAAGACAGGAGCGTTTATGAGGACGCTGAGATATTTGCACATAATCTTTACCTCGAAAGAAATATGTCCGATCGCGATTACCGGACCTACCGCGATCTCTATGAGGTTCTAACCCGCTTCCTGCCACCCCCCGACCTGGTTGTGTATCTAAGGGCCTCGGTGGATACCCTTATGACCCGGATTTCGATGCGCGGGCGGGACTACGAAAAAGGGATACAGCCGGAATATCTTATGCGCTTAAACCATCTGTATGAGGAGTGGACCGAACGTTTCTCTCTCTGCCCGGTACTTACCGTGCCTGCCGACGATCTTAATTACGTCCTCAACGACGCCCATCTAGACCTCATCATTTCGAAAATTAAAAGCAAGCTATCAGGCAAGGAAGAAGTTAAGTTTGAGGCGGAGGAGATGCGGGGTAGCTAGCGCGATTCTTGCTCCGCCTATTTGATTCCACTACAATGCAATAGCGGGTTACCTTCGAACCCCCATCCGATAACGGGCTACATCAAAAGACAAGGGCCCGATGACTATCATCAAGGTTTCCGCGGCTTCGAGAACCTCGGCCGTCGCCGGCGCGATCGCTGGCGTGGTACGGGAGCACAACCACGCGGAAGTTCAGGCGATCGGCGCAGGCGCTGTTAATCAAGCCGTCAAGGCGGTTGCGATCGCCCGAGGCTACCTCCAAGAAGACGGGCTGGACATCGTATGCCTGCCCGAATTTACTTCTGTCACAATTGAGGGAAAAGAACGAACCGCAATTCGGCTGGTAGTAGAGCCGCGCTAGCCTTGCCCCAAGCTACTCAACAGCAGGCAGATCAAGCATGAGCACCTCCAACGCGAGGCGCAAATTCGCATTGCTATCTACCGCAGCCAGCGTGCTTGTGATTGCTTTCACCACCCCATATCGATCCGCCGAAGCGACCGGCTGGGTCACGTTTTCAAATGAGGGCAACTGATCAGGATTGCGAGACTGCACCTCAGCCTGGTAGCCACGATAGAGCAGATCTCGCCAAATGCTCAGCCAGGTCTCAAGCGTGGTCCGGACTCGGCGACGCTGAACGGCGAGTTTTCCCCGCCCAACGATTCGTTCAGCCAGCGCAAATCGGCCGCTGATATCCAAGCCCATGGCCTCGCGCAATTGGTTTATGGCTTCTGATCTGCGTTCAAAGATATCAGGATCTGATGCCCAACGAATGGCTCTTCCTGGTCGTCCCTCTGATAGCGTGGCGAGCATCTTAGCCCGATCAGACTCTACCTCGTGATCTTCGAGTGCGCTCGAGATGATCGACGAGGAGACGCTACGGAGCGGAATGACTTCGCACCTTGAGACTACCGTAGGCAGCAGCAGCTCTTGGCTTAGCGCAGTTAGAAGGAGCACTACCTTATCGGGCGGCTCCTCCAATGTCTTTAGCATGGCGTTGGACGCACTGATGCTTGCATGGTGAAAGTTCTCAAGAAGGGCAATCCGCCAAGGTCCTTCATAAGGGGCCAGGGCCAGGCGGCGCTGCAAGGCGCGTACATCATCCACTTGGATTGTCGGATCTGGCGCGAGGACGTCCAGATCGGGGAAGGTTCCCTCCGAGATGAGGCGACAGGCACGGCATTCGCCGCATATTTCACCCAGAGGGTCTGCACGTTCGCAACTTAGGGCTTGAGCGAATCGGATGGCCAGAGTGCGTTTTCCAACCGATTCCGGGCCGATAAAGAGGTACGCATGGCGCGTGGTTTGATCCTGGACATGATGCTTTAGCAGCTTCACAGCCCAATCGTGACCGATAAGATCCCAACTCACGTTTCCATTGTATCCTTTGGTCTAGATTGAAGTTCAGATCCCGAAGCCGGAGGTTTTAGTAGTTAGAGCTGAGGGGCGAATCCTTCTGGGATAGGTTGGCTTATATGGTGGATCAGCAAGGAGAGTGGATCGGTCTCTCGGAAGCCGCCGGGCTATTAGGCGTTCATCCCTCAACCGTCCGTTCATGGGCAGATAGTGGAAAGTTATCCGTCCATCGGACCGCTGGTGGCCACCGACGCTTCCTTCGGTCAGAGATCGAAGATCTTCGGCGCGGACCCGAAACAAGCGGCGCTCAACTCGTGATTGAAAATGTGATCGGCCGAACGCGTCTCGAAGTCGCCGAGGGTCGATTAGAGGATCAGGCTTGGTATCGGAGACTGACGGAGCAACAGCGCGCGGTTTATCGCGAAAAGTCGCATTTGCTTGTTCAGCAAGTCGGTGAACTTATTGGTGCCGATACAACGGAGGAGCCGCGCCAAATTGGCCGCGAATATGCCGTGATCAGCCTTGATTGTGGAATGTCACTGGTCGAGGCGGTTGAGGCATTCTTGTTCTTCCGCGGATTCCTGATGGAAAGTATCTACAGCCTTCAGGAGGCACAAAGCGGGCCGGCATGGGCACAGTTCCAACGTCAGGCCGCCAAATTTATAGATGATGTGCTGGTCTCAATCGTCGAAACCTATGAGACACCTTGAGACGGTATAATCGGCTGCTCCAGGTTTTCCCCTATGCCTAATGCCCTCACAAAATTGCTGAATCAACCGCTACTCATGCGCATTCGCCGTAACCACGGCTTGGAGCATGCCACAATTCATATGCTTAGCGCCAAATATCCGCATACGCCGATCGCCGGCCGTGCCGACGCCAAAGGGTTTCTTATTCTGGGCCGGCTGCCAACAGATGCTATCGCAGAGAGTGCAGAGGAAGCTGCGGCACGACTGCGCGCTGGCGAAGACCACCTCGCAATCCACCCGAATTGTGGAACCAACTTTCTGACCGCGGCTGTGCTTGCCGGACTCGCTTGTTTCGCCACCCTTCTGGGGGGCAGAACCGATCGCACGCGAGATCGCCTCGAGCGCTTGCCCTTGGCGATCTTTGCTACCGTTCTAGCCTTGATCATCGCCCAACCGATCGGTTCCGCCGCACAGCGGCACGTGACTACATCCGGCGAGATCGGAGGGCTTCGCATCGGAGAGATCCAACAGCTGCGCAGCGGACGTACGACCGTGCACAGGGTGCGCACACAGGGCTAGAGTGAGCCCGCCTTCTGTCTACCTCTTTTACGGCGACAACCCCCTCGCCATCACTGAAACCTTAGCGGATCTCGAAGCCAAACTCGGGCCGTCATCCGAATTTAACGTGCAGCACTTTAACGGCGGCGCGCTCGACCTCGAGCAACTGCGCGCAGCGTGTGGGGCTTTGCCTTTCCTCTCCAGCCGGCGGCTGATCGTGGTGGAAAATGCTGAAAGCATCCCCAAAGGGCGCATTGAAGGTTTCTCGCACCTCATGGATGACCTGCCAGATACGGCCGCGCTGGTCCTTATCGAACAGGTCCGAGTCGATAGCGAGCGGAAATACAAAGAGGGCTCTCCCCTCTATGCTTGGACGCTAGAGCATCCCGAAAAAGCCTATGTGCGCGCGTTTTTGAAACCGAAGGGCCCGGCCTTCATAAGTTGGTTGATCGAGCGGTCGAATGGCCGGATTGAGCAGGACGCAGCACAGCTGCTTTCTCACTATGTGGAGGAAGAACCGTTGCTAGCTGAACAGGAGCTCAATAAATTGCTCGATTACGTCAATAACGAGCGGCCGATATCGGTTGGAGATGTGGAGAGCTTGTCGCCTTCCTACGGCCATTTGCACATCTTCGATGTCGTGGACAAGTTGGGCGATATGCATCAGTCACTTCCAAGGCTGCAACGCATCCTCGAAGAACAGGATCCGTGGGAGGTATTCCCGATGCTCGTTCGTCAGTTTCGACTGATGATTTTGGCTCGCCGGGCAATTGATATGGGGGAGGATCCGAGCCGCTCCATGAACGTGCCGCCCTTTGTGGTGAAAAAGATCAGCGCCCAATCCCGGCAATTTACGAGCTCAGAGTTGAAGGTTATCTATCGGCGATTGCTCGACTTAGATGTCTCCGTTAAGCGTGGCGAAGCCGATTTATCGCTCGATCTGCTCCCCCTCATGGCCAGCTTGTCCTGATAGCCTGCCCTGACGCACAGACAGTTTAGGTCCTCGCCAAGCCTTTCGAGCTTTGCTCTAAGCCTCCAGTGTCTGCTTCGTTAGCCCAAGATCCTGTGTGACATTCGAGAACACTCCCAGATCGTCCTCTATTTCACTGGGCTGCGGCTTGATCCCCAACCAGAAATGGTTGGGCTGTACCGTGTCCATGGGCTGTATCTCCGTATGCCCTACTTTCGACGGCTCGGCGAGTGTGGACGGGTGGACCAAGCAGAGCGTCGCCACCCTTCCGTACTTTTCCTTGTAGTAAGTTGCGGCACGTTCTACTCGTTCTGAAACCGCTATCGCACGATCTGAGTCGAACCACAACATTCCGATATCCATGCAGACCTCCTTGTAACACCTTTCCACAAGCAGCGAACAGGTGTTCTAAGTATAAGCACATTTGTTCTAGAGTCAAGTCGAGCATCCTCGCCGCCCATGCGAGCTTATGGTGTCAAGCCGAACACTCGCTTTGGCCCATGCGAGCTTATAGTGTCAAGCGCGGCACCCGTTCGGCAGATGCAGGCGTACAAAGGGTTTTGGCCGCTATGCTACAATTCCGCCGATTTCCCTATGGAAGGCGATTCGCTGATACCGAATGTACTAGGACTGCTTGCAGTCGTGATACTGGTACTCATCAACGCGTTTTTTGTGGCGGCGGAATTTGCCCTGGTGAGTGTGCGCCCGACGCGCATCGCAGAGCTCGTGGCAAGTGGAAATCGGATGGCTCGATGGGTGGCAAGTGGCCTCGAGAATCCTGACCGCTTCATCGCCGCTACTCAGCTCGGGATCACCCTCGCCAGCCTAGGTCTGGGATGGATCGGTGAGCCGGCACTGTCTGGTCTGATCGAGCCGTTAGTTCAACTGTTCCCGGCCGGATTTGCGACCACTATCTCCCGTACCATCTCCGCAGTCCTCGCATTTGTAATCATCACTTTTATGCATGTAGTCGTGGGCGAACTCATGCCGAAATCTATTGCGCTTCAGAGCCCGGAAAGGACCTCGCTGCTCGTCGGGCGTCCATTGGCATGGACCGTGAGTCTCTTCAAGCCAATGATCTGGGCGCTGAACGGAACCGGGAATGCGTTGCTGCGGATCCTCGGCGTCAAGCCTGCCGAGGGACACGAGTTGGTCCACTCCGTAGCGGAACTCAAAATGATCGTGACCGATAGTGCAGAGGTCGGGGTCGTTGCCGTTTCCGAGCGGGAGATGCTGCATGCGGTGTTCGACTTTCGGGAGACATTGGTTCGTCAGGTCATGAGTCCCCGTACGGAGGTTATTGCCGTCCCATTAGATACCGCCCTGGAGCAGATTCTTGAAACCGCCGTTTCGACTGGATTTTCCAAACTGCCCGTGTATCAGGGTGACCTCGACCAGGTGGTCGGTGTCGTTCACTTAAAGGATGTTGTAGGGGCCATCCAGAGCAATGGATCGGCAACGGCGCGCGACCTCATGCGAGAGGCCGTGTTCGTTCCTGAAGCCGCTCAGGTAGACACCCTGCTCCAAATTTTCCGTGCGCGGCACCAGCATTTGGCCATCGTGCTTGACGAGTATGGGGGCACGGCAGGGGTGGCGACATTGGAGGACCTGCTGGAAGAGATCTTTGGCGAGGTCAGCGATCCATTTGATCGCGATGTAGAGATCCAAGCACTACCCGATGGATCCTCCCTGGTAAATGGCCTTACGACGATCGCCGACGTGAACGAGCACTTTGGATTGAAGTTATCCGATCCGCACTACGACACTCTTGCAGGCTTCATTCTCGGCCAACTCGGCCGTCTGGCAGAATTAGGCGATAACATCGTCGTGGATGGTGCCAGGCTTCGAGTGGTCGCGATGGACGGTCGGCGCGTGTCTAAGGTCTGGGTTTTTCCCATCGCCTCCACCGAGAGACAGACAGCAGAATAAGCGCGTGAAATATGTTGAGGTAGCCGTAAACCTCCCCGCCGTGCGGGGTACGTTTCATTACCATCTTCCCTCGCGGATGCATGGCAGGGTCGGCGTGGGCCATCTGGTGACGGCCCAGTTTGGACATCGTCCTGTCCAAGGCGTTGTTATCGACCTTCCCAAGGTGCCTGAGGTGCCGGAGACTCGGCCCATAGACGACATATTGGATCCGGAACCGGTTCTCACGGAACATCAGCTGCAACTCGCTCGATGGTTGGCAGAGTACTACCACGCTCCCCTCATTGAATCCATCACTTTGATGTTGCCTTCCGGGCTCAGCCAACCTGCCGATTCGGAGTACACGCTGGTCGCGCCAGATGCGGTGGGCGAAAATACCACCCAGCATCGCCTCATTCAGCTCCTAACCAAACGCGGCCCACTTCGAGGACGGCAGATCGCGCGCGCCATGTCTCGCATGGACTGGCGGCGCGCGGCAGATCGGCTGGTGCGCGAGGAGGTCGTCGTTCGCAGATCCATCCTAAATCCCCCCCGTGTCTCCCCACGCACCGTGCGCACCGTCCAGCTGGATGTAACTCCTGAACAATCTGAGGCCGCATACGATGATTTGGGCCGCCCGGGAGGCGAGGCCGCCCAACGCCGGAGGGCAGTTCTCGAATTGTTGGCGAGGCAAGGGCATCCGCTTCAGGCAGCGGCTATTTACTCTGAGACCGGGGCAAATTCTGCCGATCTTCGCTTTCTAGAGAGGCGTGGATTGGTCAGCTTCCACGGGCTAGAGGTGTGGCGCGATCCGGTGGCTGAGTTGGAATTTGTCGCGACCGATCCTCCAGAACTCACTAAAGATCAAGAGAATGTTTGGAGCGAAGTCCAGTCCGCCATCGAAGCACAGACCGGGCACGCATTTGTATTGCACGGTGTCACCGGGTCAGGGAAAACGGAGATTTATCTTCGGGCGGTGGGCGAGGCCCTGGCTCGGGGCACCTCTGCCATTGTATTAGTGCCCGAAATTGCACTTACACCTCAGACCTTGCGCCGATTTCTGGCCAGGTTTCCGGACAACCTGGGCGTGCTCCACTCGCAGCTCAGTGAAGGCGAGCGCTACGATACCTGGCGACGAGCCAGATCCGGCGCACTACAAGTGATGGTCGGGCCCCGGAGCGCGCTCTTCGCACCGCTTGAAAACATCGGGCTGATCGTGGTCGACGAATCACATGATGAGTCTTACAAGGAACAGGGCCAGGCGCCACGCTATCATGCGCGGCAAGCTGCGCTCGAGTACGCTCGTATCACATCCGCCGTATGCATTCTCGGCACCGCGACGCCAGATCTGACCACCACCTTCCGATCGAGAAGGGGCGATCTCACACGGTTGTCCTTGCCAAAGCGTATCCTCGGGCATCGAGAGAAGCTGCGGCAGCAGGCTAAGCGGCTGGGTGTGCGCAGCCGCTACGAGCCAGCCGGCGGCGTGGCAGAAACTATTGCACTTCCGCCGGTCAGGGTGGTCGACATGCGTCAGGAACTGCGCGCTGGAAATCGCTCAATGTTCAGCCGCGCCCTGCAACGTTCTCTTGGGGAAGTCCTGGATAACAACCAACAGGCCATTCTGTTCCTCAACCGGCGCGGGACGACGACCTATGTCTTTTGTCGTGATTGCGGGCACGTGATGCGCTGCTCCAATTGCGATTCACCACTGACCTTTCATTCCGCGCGGGAGCGGCTTCTCTGTCACCACTGCGGCAACGACCGGCGAATGCCAGAGAAGTGTCCAAACTGCGGCAGCTCCCGGATCAAACAATTCGGTGCCGGCACTCAGCGCGTCCAGACCGAGGTCGAGCAGCTGTTCCCTACCGCACGCACGCTCAGATGGGACCGAGATACGACCCGCACCAAGGGCTCACATGACGCGATACTCAGTAGTTTTGTGGCGCATGAAGCGGATGTGCTGATCGGCACACAGATGGTAGCGAAGGGCCTGGACCTGCCGTTGGTCACTCTCGTGGGAGTCGTGCTGGCGGACATTGGGCTGAATTTGCCAGACTACCGGTCTCCCGAGCGATCATTTCAAGTGTTGAGCCAGGTTGCCGGCCGCGCAGGACGCGGATTGCTCGGCGGGCATGTTGTTCTGCAGACTTACGAGCCCGAACATTACGCGATACAGGCTGCGGCTGAGCACGACTACGATGCGTTTTATGAAGCAGAGCTCGAGATGCGTCGCCAATTGGATTATCCACCCCACCGGAGGCTGGTGCGGCTGGTTTTCCGGCATACTTCGGAGGATGCGGCGCAGTCGGCTGCTGAGCGGATGGCGGGCTCAATCGAAGCTCGAATTCGCGAGCTCGGCGTGCGCCGCGCCGACCTCATCGGCCCCGTCCCAGCTTACTTCCGACGCGTTCGAGGTGAATATCGCTGGATGGTTGTAATCCGTGCTTCAGACCCGACCAGCCTGCTGCCTGATGAGTTGCCGCGTGGATGGACGGTCGACGTCGATCCGGTTTCTTTGCTGTAGGAGTTGGAGTGGGGAACCATACTCCTCCTCGACTAGCTGCAGTGCGGGCGAACGGATCTACTTTCGTTGCTTTGAATGTTATAGCTGAACCGGGCGAAAGTCCGTGTTGCGATCAAAAGCGTCCATACCCTCCGACCGTTTCAAGGCATTGACGACCCAATAGGTGAGGGGTGTTGCAAGAGCTTCGTAAGCACTCTTGACCAGCCATTGAGAAACGACGGCCGTCATGAGCGCCGAGGTCGGCAGGATGCCATAGAAGGCGGCTGTAATGAAGATCAGGGAGTCGGCGCCCTGCCCTACGATAGTCGATCCAATCGTGCGCATCCATAAGTAGCGACCCTCGGTACGCACCTTCATTTTTGCTAAGACAAATGAATTTAGAAACTCGCCGACCAGGTATGCCAGAAAGGATGCCACCAGCAGCCGCGGCGTGAAGCCCAGGATGGCTCGATAGGCCTGATCTGCCTGCTGGGGGTTTTCATAGACACCGGCGGTCCAAAAGGACGCGGACGGGAGAACACCCGCGAGCCAGATCGCGATCACGGCCAACAGGTTGCAGCCAAATGCGATCCAAATCCCTCGGCGCGCCGCCGGATACCCATACACTTCCGTAATCACGTCCCCCACGATATAGGCAACCGGAAAGAGCACGATGGCGGCCGGCAGCGTAAGCTCGATCGCGTCGAAAAGCCGCAATGTGATCAGCCGGACGGCGATGATGTTGGAAACAACCAGGGAGGTGGCAAGCAGCGCGATGACCGCCGGATACCAGCGGCCCATTTAGGCTGTATTTGGCGTTGCGGCGGGAGAATCCCGATTACTTGTAGCGGTTTTGGGCCGTGTGGCGGACTCAGCAGGAGCATCACGAGTACTTACCGCGGGCTTGGGCCGTGTAGCGGACTCAGCAGGAGCATCCCGAGTACTTGCCGCGGGTTTGGGCCGTGTGGCGGACTCTGCAGGAGCATCACGAGTACTTACCGCGCGCTTGGGCCGTGTAGCGGACTTAGCAGGAGCATCCCGAGTACTTGCCGCGGGTTTGGGCCGTGTGGCAGACTCACGGGAAGCATTCGGCGGCCCATGATTCGAGAGTGAGGATCCATCTCGGCTTCCGTGTTCTGCTTCTACGGTGATCCCGATCCCTCCTCGCACATTGAAGGCTCCCTGTACCCAACACCAGTGAGGTTCGAGGGCTTCCACCAGATCATCGAGGATGGTATTGGTGACGTGTTCATGAAAGACGCCCTCGTTGCGATATGACCATAAATACAATTTGAAGGATTTGGATTCAAGGATTTTTTCGTTCGGAATGTACTCGACGGTGATCGTGGCGAAATCTGGCTGCTCGGTTGCAGGGCATACGCACGTGAATTCGTCAGTTTCCAGACGCACCACATATCGGCGTCCAGAATGATGGTTTGGAAAGGTTTCCAGCTCCTTGCTCGGACCTGTCTTGCTGCCCAGCAATGTAAGTCCCTTTAGATCGGAAACTTCTGTCACGTCGCCCTCTCCTGGAGATATTCGATTCTGTCTGAGCCCGGCGATTCGTTCTATTCCCCCATTTGCGCGATCTCCGCCTTGCCCTGTAGACTCACTCACCGGCCAATTGTATCAGCGGCCTGAGCCCTGCTAAAAGTAAGGCCAGGCCGCAAAACCCACTGAAAATGAATTCTCATGCGCCTCGCGTCCTGGTTGTGGACGACGACGACTCCTACTGCACTATTATTCGCGAGCTGTTAATTCGTAATGGTTATGATGTTCGCCTTGCCTACAGCGTCGATGAAGCGATGAGCTTGCTGCAAGAAGAAACCCCAGATCTGATTCTCACCGATCTCATGATGCCTGAAGTGGACGGCATAACGTTTATCCGACAGCTGCGCGCCACACCACCACACTCGGGAATCCCTACGATTGTTGTCAGCGCGCTGGTATTGGCTCGGGAGCGGACCGCGGCAGCACAGGCGGGCGCAGACGCCTTCGTAGCCAAACCCTTCTCGATCAGCCAATTGCAGGCGACAATTCAGGAGGTCGTCGGCCAATAGATAAGCTTTTGGATCAGAATCCAAATGGCCGCCCCAGGGCTATCCCCGCTCAATTCATAACTCTACAAACGCAAAGCGGCTGTCTCCTGGTGCTTTTGAGATAACCCCATTTTTTCTTGTGGTTGAACCTGGGTTCTATCCATACAACAGATCACGAATCGCGTGCACCTGCCGACGGAGTCCATCGTCACGTTCAATCAGATCCGAGATACGGTCATGGCCATACATAACGGTCGTATGATCCCTGCCTCCAAGTGCTTGGCCGATCTTCGGTAGGGAAGTCTCGGTTTCTTCCCGGATGAGATACATAGCCACCTGGCGCGGCAACGCGATCTGCCGAGTTCGGCGGCGACCGAGCAGGTCCTCCTCCGGTATCTGATATTGCTGCGCAACGGCTGAAATAATGCGGTTGGGCGTCATGGCTGCCGAGCGAGGCGCCACATCGGTTAAGGCTGCTTCAATCGTCGCCTCGCTCAGTAATGCTCCCGTTAGGTCGGTATAGGCCAGCACACGGGTCAACGCCCCCTCCAACTCGCGAATATTCCGCTGTGCCCTCCGGGCAATCAGTTCCAGGTGCTCTTGCGATACGTGCCGCCCCTCTCGCCCCGCTCTTGCCCGCAGGATAGCGATTTTGGTCTCGAGGTCCGGAGGTTGGATGTCCGCTGCCAGTCCCCATTCAAATCGGGACCGGAGCCGTTCCTCTAGAGTGACGAACGCTTTGGGCGGTCGGTCCGAGGATAGAACGACCTGTCGCTCCTGCCCATGCAAGGCATTGAAGGTATGAAAGAATTCTTCTTGAGTAGACTCCTTGCCTGCGATGAACTGCACGTCATCGACCAACAAAATATCTGCCTGACGATATCGCTCTCGAAATTCGGCGGTGCTGTGAGAGCGGATGGCTTCGATCAGATCGTTGGTAAATTCCTCCGAGGAAACATACACCGCCTTGCGTCCAGCCGCGATGCTGGCTCGAGCGATGGCATGCAGTAGATGGGTCTTTCCAAGGCCCACTCCCCCATATAAGAACAGCGGATTGTAGGGGCCAGCTGGATGCTCTGTCACCGCAACTGCTGCGGCATGCGCCAGCCGATTGCTTTTTCCCACCACGAAGGTCTCAAATGTGTATTTTGGATTCAAGTAGTGGGCAGCAGCGGCTGGCTCATGGATGGGATCAAGTTTGGTGCTCCGCAACTGATCCACCGCTTGCTCGGGGGCCGCAATCGTGCTCAAAGCCTGCGGTTGCCAGACAACAAACCTTACGTCGACCGTTCGGCCCGCGATGCCGCCGAGAACCTGTTTGATTGTCGGCCGTAGCCGATCGTCCAGCCAATCCCGAGCGAATGCGTTCCTTACTCCAATGACAAACTCGCCGTCCTCATAGCTCAACAGCTCCGCATCGCGGATCCAGGTTTCAAATTTGGCGCGTGGCATCTCAACTTGCAGCTGCCCCAAGGCCGCCTGCCAGAGTCGTTCCGCCTGCATCCCAACCTCCGTGGAAATTTTGTTTTCTTCTAATGTACGTTCGGGTTTAGTTCCTGGAGAGGATCTGTCCCGCGCGACCAAGTTCGTCCCCCTGGCTCGCGGTTCGCATTCTAGCAGAAGGGTATGCCACTATCAATACTTGCAGCCCCCTCTAACCTAAAAAAATTCGAATCTTTAAGAACTCGCATTCTTAAGGAAAGCCGGAGGGATTAATTCACCGATGACAGGCGGGCCACCCAATACTAGCCCAATATGGCGAGCTAACATGATGACACTCCGCCAGATGTTCGGTAATCTTCAGCTTGCGGGCGACATTGTTCAGGCTGCGCCCAAACCTTAAGGAATGATTGCCGCGTCGACGGGGCTCAGACCCACGAGTGAGATTCCAATCTGAAGCATTCATCAGCGCCGAATCGGGCGATTCGTCAAAGTCGTAGGATTGAGCGCTCGCGCTTTGGCCGATCAGGCCTTGATGGCGAAGGCAAGTGCCTCCGAAAGACCCACCATCTCATGAAGCTTCAGCTCCGATGGCAGATCTACTCCGCGCTCCGCGCGCTTGGGCAACACAACCGATGAGAAGCCAAGCTTGACTGCTTCGCGCAGGCGCGGCTCGAGGTTGGGCACGCGCCTGAGTTCGCCTGAAAGTCCGATCTCACCAATCAATGCCAGGTCAGGGGGCAGCGCTCGGTCGCGAGCCGAGGAGGCGATGGCGGCTGCCAGCGCGAGATCAGCCGCAGGTTCCTTGACCTGCAGACCTCCCACGACATTGATGAAGATGTCTTGATCCGAAAGCTGAATGCCGACCCGACGCGTGAGCACGGCGGTGATGATCAGCAATCTGTTGGTGTCTACTCCATTGGCTGTTCGCCGAGGGTGGCCGAAGGAAGTGGGGCTGGTTAGACCTTGCACCTCCACAAGCAGCGGTCGGGAACCCTCCATGGTGACCGCGATTGCTGAGCCCGGAGCATCGCTTCGCCTCTCCGCAAGGAATGCTTCAGAGGGATTGGCAACCTCCTCCATCCCCGACGAGCCCATCTTAAACACGCCAACCTCTGTCGTGGCTCCGTACCGATTCTTCACGGATCTCAGCAGCCGATAGGAATGGTAGGGATCGCCTTCCAGGTAAAGTACGGTATCGACCAAGTGTTCAAGCACCCGCGGACCGGCGATTGCTCCTTCCTTGGTGACGTGGCCAATGAGGAAAATGGCTACGCCCGAGGATTTGGCGACCGCCTGCAAGCGCAGAGCGCATTCTCGTATTTGAGAGATTGAGCCGGCAGCCGATTCGATGTCTGCAGAATGAACCGACTGGATCGAATCGATGATGGCTAACCTGGGCGCCACGTTTTCAATCTGTCCGACGACGCGATCCACATCCGTCTCTGTCGCCAGGTACAAATTCTCCGCTGGCGGAGTCCCATTGGAAACACGCAGCGCTCGAGATTTGATCTGCGCTACCGACTCCTCGCCAGAGACGTAAAGAACGGGGCCAGTAGCTGCCACCTCGGCACTGATCTGCAGCAGCAGCGTGGACTTTCCGATCCCCGGATCGCCGCCAATCAACACCAGCGATCCAGGAACCACACCTCCACCCAGCACACGCGCGAACTCAGCATTTTCGAGTGGGAGCCTATCATCGGCGCCGACCTCTATCTCGGTCAGTCTCTGTGGAGCCTGGCCGAATGTTGGAGAAGCCGAAGCGCGGCTCGAGCTTTGCACCTCTTCCACCATGCTGTTCCACTCACCGCATTGCGGGCATCGGCCCAGCGGCTTGGCTGCCGTGCGTCCGCATTGCTGGCAGACAAATTGGGTTCTGGTCTTAGCCATTCTCGAGTAGTGCCTCTCGTGTGGAGAACTGGATTATATCCAACAGGGATTTCGTGAAAGCTCGACGCTTATCCCCTGTGCTTGACATCTCCCGGCGCTCGTTTGCAGAAGCAGGTCGCACTGCAGATTCAATTCAAGAGCGCATCATCCCGTCTAATCTGCCCCAATCCACAGCTAAAGTCGAGACTATGTCTCTATTCTTCCAATCCGACCTCTAGCTTCTCTATAATGAGTGCTCGGAGGAAGTCTGTATGTCAATCCTATCTGATTACACACAATTCGATGGACGGCACTGGGAAACTGGATCCGTTCACAATGTTTTTGCCTATCAGGGGATAGAAATCCCTGAAACGGGGCAGCCAATCTCTGAAGCAATGTTGATGGGGATTAGCGGGGGCGCTGCGTTTGGGTACTTCATCTTCGAATATGAGGGGTTGGACCCGTACGTGTCTTTGCTTTCCCGAAACACCTTTGACCCTCTGGATACGCTGTTGGAGCGACTTGCGATTCCTCAGGATCTCTTCCATACCGCCGATCCCAGCAAGGGTGTGCGCAATCTGATCGATGTGATCGAGGGCGGTCGCCCGGCTATCGTTTGGGCGGATGTATTTGGCCTGCCGTACAACTCCCTCTCGTATGATGAGCAGATGTGGGCCATGTTCCCTATCGTTGTCCACGGGTACGCGGACGGAGAGGTCCATATCGCGGACCGTTCGAGCCAGTCGCTCCAAATCACTGAGGCAGAATTGGCAACCGCCAGGGCTCGAGTTAAGAAGGACAAATACCGCGTACTGGCCTTGGGCGCACCCGATTTGAGCAAGCTACCGGGCGCCATACAGAAGGGAATCTGGCAATGCATTGCGCTCTACACCGAAGCGCCCCCGAAGGGCGGACGTGATAACTTCGGCTTCGCGGCCTATGACAAGTGGGCAAAGATGCTGACCAATACGCGTAACAAACGAAGCTGGGCGCGGCTGTTGGCTCCCGGAAGCAAATTGTTTGCAGCGCTGGCAGGAGTCGGATATCAGCAAGGGGCGTTTGGATGGGCTCGCACATTCCCCTCCAACCAGGTCGATGATCGAAGGCTGTATGCCGATTTCCTGAATGAGGCCGCATTGATCCTCAAGAGGCCAGAGCTCAAGGTGGCGGGTGAGCAGTTCATAGCGAGCAGCAACGCCTGGCTCAATCTGTCTGAGGCGGCGCTTCCCGATGAAGTCCCTCTTCTAAGGGAAGCGAAGGGGCTGCTGCTTTTGAAACAGGATCTCTTTCTCAACAAGGGAAGCCGCGCTCTGGATGAGATAACGAAGGCGGATGCGCGGTTGTCCGAGATTTACTCGCTAGCTGCGGCTGAATTTCCGATGTCGGATAAGGAAGTTGCAAGCATGCGAGAGGGGCTCGCAGAACACGTGATGAATATTTCCAAGGTCGAACACGAGGCTATCGAATTGCTCCAGGCCGCTATAGCGTAGTTCCGATCCCCTCAGCCTGATCGTATTCAAGAAAGCTATTCTGTCGTCAGAATGCAGTGCTCTCGAGCGTATGTAAATTCAAAAAAAAGCTGCCCATATAGGCAGCCGATTTCTGTTTGGATCGAGCCGCAGTTCAGCCGGCGGCGAGAATCTCACCTTCCTCTTCTGGTTCCGGGGACCCGTGTGTGAGAAACAGCTCGTCATCGGCTACGTCCACCAGAACGGTGTCGCCGTCCTGAAATTCACCCGTTAGCAGCGCATCCGACAATACATCCTCCACTTTGGCCTGAATCACGCGTTTAAGCGGACGGGCCCCCATCTCTGGTTCATAGCCCAATACGGCCAACCGCTCCCGTGCTTCGTCCGTCGCGCGTAACTTCAGATTGTGATCTTCGAGCCGCAGAGCTACTTTGGCCATCTCCAGATCCACGATGGCTTTGATCTGCTCCATGCTGAGCGCATGGAAAACAATCACCGAGTCGACGCGATTGATGAATTCGGGTCGGAACTCCTTCTTAAGCTCTTCAGTTAGGCGGCGGTGCATTTCATCGTATGCTAGCTGCCCCTCCAGCTCATCATCGAGCTCAGTCGAAAAACCCAACCGAGTCTGTTTCATGATCAATTCTGCGCCCAGGTTCGAAGTCATTACGATCAGAGCATGGCGGAAATCTACCTTCCGCCCTCGCGCATCAGTCAGTTGGCCCTCTTCCATGATTTGCAAGAGCATGTTGTGGGCTTCGTTGTGCGCCTTTTCGATCTCATCAAACACAATAATGGAATAAGGTCGCCTACGGATGGCTTCCGTCAGCTGTCCCGCGTCATCATATCCGACGTAACCGGGCGGAGCACCAACCAGGCGGCTGATCGAGTGACGCTCCATAAACTCAGACATATCGATTTGAACAAGTGCTTCTTCGCTGCCGAATAAAAATTCAGCTAGCGCCTTCGTCAGCTCCGTCTTGCCGACTCCGGTCGGGCCAAGAAACACAAAGGATCCGACGGGACGCTTGGGATCCTTAAGCCCTGCGCGCGCCCTTCGCACTGCCTTGGCGATGGCCTCAATTGCCTCATCCTGGCCAATTATCCGCTCGTGGAGTGCGTCTTCCATTTGCAGCAAGCGCTCTGATTCCTCTTGGGCAATTTGCATCACCGGTACGCCGGTCCACATAGAAACAACTTCGGCGATATCTTCCGCGGTTACCTTAGGGCTGTCCTCGTTGCGCTCCCAGCCAATGCGCAGCTGGGCCATTTTGTCTTCGAGCTCCGCCTCGCGGTCCATCAGTTCCTGAGCGTCGTCATAGCGCGCTTCTTCCATGGCGATCTTATGAGCATTCCGCGTTTCACGCAGTTCGCGCGTGGCTTCCTGCATCGAGCGTGCGGCGGGGCTCTTATACATACGCACCCTGGAGGCCGACTCGTCGATGAGATCGATGGCCTTATCGGGCAAGAAGCGATCCGGTACGTATCTGGCGGAGAGGTGAGTAGCGGCCTCTAACGCTTCATCGGTAATGATTAGCTTGTGATGGTTCTCATACGGCGCCCGAATGCCGCGTAGTATCTCGATCGTCTCCTCGACGGTGGGCTCATCAACAAATACCGGCTGGAAGCGACGCTCAAGAGCGGAATCGCTCTCAATGTACTTACGGTACTCATCCTGCGTTGTGGCCCCAATCACCTGCAGCTCGCCACGCGATAGGGCCGGTTTCAATATGTTCGCGGCGTCCACGGATGAGCCTGCAGAGCCTGCGCCTACCAGCATGTGAACTTCGTCGATAAATAATATTGCTCCAGACGATTTCAACTCATCGATGACCCGCTTGAGTCGCTCCTCAAACTGGCCACGATACATGGTTCCCGCTACAAGCGAGCCAACGTCCAACTGGAGCACGCGCTTACCTAGAAGCGGCTCGGGTGTCTCACCGTCGACAATACGCTGGGCGAGTCCCTCTGCAATGGCCGTTTTCCCAACGCCCGGATCACCAATCAATGCAGGGTTGTTCTTCGTGCGCCTGGCAAGGATTTGGATGACTCGCTCGATCTCCATCTGGCGGCCGATTACCGGATCCAGCTTGCCTTCTTCTGCCATTCCGGTCAGATCAGTCGCAAGCTGATCGATCATGGGCGTCTTGACTTTCTGTTCTTTGCGCTCTCGACTGGAAGTCCGGCCCGGGTGCCGGGTGGGGGTTTCCTGAAGCGCCCTACGCGTCTGGCGGCGAATTTGTTCTGGGGTGATTCCGAGCCTGCGGAGCACATCCATGCCCACACCCTCACCCTGTCGGACCATTCCAAGCAGTAGGTGTTCGGTTCCGATGTAGTGGTGCCCCATGCGCCGGGCCTCTTCGATGCCCATCTGGAGCACTTGCTCGGTTCCAGGAGCCAATTCGATGCGGCTGCTTGGATTTCGTCCGACGCCCGTCAGCCGTTCGACCATCTCTTTGACGCGAGCTGGATCCAATCCGAGGTCGCGCAAGACGCGCCCGGCGATCCCACCCTCTTCTCGGATCAATCCAAGAAGCAGATGTTCGGTGCCGATATAGTTATGATGCAAGCGCTCAGCCTCCTCGTGCGCTAGGCTGAGCACCCTTCTCGCCCGTTGTGTGAAGCGTTCCATCTTATCGGCCAAGATTTAGTCTCCCCGGAGTTCCATGTGCTTTCTCGATTTTACCAAAGAGTCCCGTCGGGGGCTCCGAGTCAGGATTAACGTCCTATGAAGCGGTTTCGGCTTCCTCCGGCTCTTCAGAACTCAATCCAGTCTCCTCTACCATCTCACTGAGCTCCTGCAGCTCTGCTTCTGGCTCGATAGTACCTTGATTTTCGTCCTCTGCAGGGGCTGGATCCATTTCCTCGTTCGCCGGTTCAATCTCGTCAGGGGCTTCTTGATTTGGTTCTAGCTCAGGGTCCCCGGCGTCAATATCGGACTCTGGGTCCTCTGTGTCAGTCTCGGGGTCGGTCTCAGACTGAAGAGCATCTTCACCATCTGTGTCCTGAACGAGAGCCTCTTCCGATTCGAGTTCAGTATCTGTGTCAAGATTGAGGGCTTCTTCCGCTTCAAGTTCAGCATCGAAGTCCGCTACGGGCTCCACTTCTTGTGCCTCATCTGTCTCCTGGACGGCGGCTTCCCAATCCGTGTCGGCGTAGTCCGAAGACTCTACGCGCTTTAAGCTCAAGCCAATTCTATGTCGAAGAGCATCGACGCGAATCACGCGCAGGGTCATTATTTGCCCTTCTTGGACTACCTCACTTGGGTGTGTGATATGTCGATCTGAAAGCTCGGATATATGGACCAGTCCCTCGATGCCATATTCCTCCAGGCCCACAAGCTTTGCGAACGCACCGAACTTAGTAAGCTTTGTAATCGTGCCCTCAACAAGCTGACCTTCATCGTACTGTTCCAGGATTTTCTCCCAAGGATTTTCCTCAAGCTCGCGGATAGACAGGCTGATGCGATTACGCTCTGGATCTACACCAAGCACCTTGACCTTGACCTCTTGCCCAACACTAAGCACCTCGCGAGGATTGCTTACTCGCTTCCAGGAGATCTCGGAGATGTGCACTAATCCATCCGCTCCACCAATATCAACAAACGCTCCGAAGTCAGCCAGGCTGATCACGTGCCCGGTGCGGACTTCGCCAATCGCCAGTTCCGATATCAAACGTTCCTTGAGCGCTTCGCGCGCTTCACGTGCCGCAGAGCGCTCTGACAATATCAGGCGGTTTCGCTGCCGGTCCACTTCAATCACCTTAGCGACCAGGTGCTCACCAACCATGCTCCCCCAGCGATCTTCAGGTGTTTCCCCATCTGCTCGGCGACGCCGAGCCAGGCTGACCTGCGATGCCGGAACAAATCCTCGAAGTTGGCCCATCTTAACGATGAGGCCGCCCTTGTTGTAGCCCGTCACTTCGCCCTCGAAGATATCTTTCGATTCCAGCAGCTCCTCTGCCTGCTTCCAGTCCTGCTCCTCTTCGGCACGGACCAAGGAAAGCTCAGGCGCGCCGTTGCGGCCGCCTGGCCGTATCACGTACACGCTGATTTCTTGTCCGACGTCTAAGGTTGCTCGTTGATCTTCGGGGAGTTGTTCAAGTTCTCGAGCTGAAATTACGCCTTCTGATTTGGCACCGATGTCGACCAACACATCGGCTTCTGTGGCACGCACGATGGTGCCAACGCGAATCTCGCCTCGCTTGGGCGCATTTAGCACATATTTTTCGGACTCCAGGAGCGCGTCCATCGGGTGTGGTTCAGCTTTGTTCTTACCCTCTGCGTCACCCGCTGCGCTCTCCTTCTCCTCGTCTATCATTGACGGGATTTGCCCCGGCGGATCAGCCCACGGATTATAAAGGCGTTGATAGGGGTTGACAACCTATGGCCAAATCTCGTGCGGTATAATGCCGCGCGGTCAAGATCCGGCCCAAACCGAGCCCCAGGAATATTATTTTGGCACCTGTATATCCGTTTACTGCAATCGTCGGGCAAGAGCGCATGCGCCGCGCGCTAGTGTTGAATGCCGTAAATCCTCGTATCGGCGGAGTGCTGATCCGGGGGGAACGCGGTACCGCTAAATCCACGGCCGCACGCGCGCTGGCAGCTCTGCTGCCCGAAGTCAGTGTAGTCGCCCGATGCCGGTTCCGCTGCGATCCGGAGCAGCCCACCACATGGTGCACAGAATGCCGCGAGCGAGCGGCGTCTGGTGAAGAGCTTCCTTCAAAAGTCTTTCGAACATCATTCGTCGACCTGCCGGTTTCAGCAACGGAGGATCGAGTGGTCGGCACCCTGGACATCGAGCGCGCCATCAAGGAAGGCGAGCGGCACTTCGAGCCAGGTGTGTTGGCGTCTGCTAACCGCGGTTTGCTCTATATCGATGAAGTGAATCTGCTGGACGATCATGTCGTGGATCTGTTGCTGGACTCAGCTGCCCTGGGCATGAACATCGTTGAGCGAGAAGGCATTTCATTTAGTCATCCTTCCCGCTATATCCTGGTCGGCACAATGAATCCTGAAGAAGGGGACCTTAGGCCCCAGCTGCTCGATCGCTTCGCGCTGTCAGTTGACATTCGAGGTCTATCAGACCCGGACGATCGAGTGGCTATTATGGAGCGCAATCTAGCGTTTGAGCAGGACCCGGTTGGATTTCGCGAGGAGTGGATCGAGAGCGAACTCGAGCTCTCCGAGCGAATCGAAACCGCGCGCAAAACTGTCGATAAAGTGAGTTACGAGGTGCAGAACCTTCATGCAATCGCAGCTCTCACCTCTTCATTGCATGTCGATGGCCATCGGGCGGACCTTGTGATTTTGAAGGCCGCAAAGGCTCATGCAGCCTTCGAAGGTCGAAAAGCTATCGATGAATCCGATATCGCCCGCGCGGCAGAGCTCGCGCTTCCCCACCGTTTGAGGCGCGGTCCTTTTCAACAGGCAGAAATCAAGCTCACCGATCTAGAAGACCGAATCGAGCAGATCCAAAGCCAGGCGGGCGGCTCGCCGCAGTCAGAGCCTGAACCGTTGGAAGAGCAGGAGCTCGACCGAAAAAAAGTCAGCGCCCGGGCATAGCCCAGGAATCTGAACAAGAAAGCAAAGAGCTTGGGCAGGCCAAGCCTGCTGAACAAACACTCGTAGACTCCCTTAGCGCCCGCTGGTGGGAGGGTGGTGATAAGATCAAAGTGGGTGCCGCATTTTCCCCCCGGCGTTTGCAAAACCCCATCGATCGCATAACCCGCAAGCATGGCGGCCGTCGGACCCTTACCCGAACGGATCGCAAGCGCGGCCGCTACGTCTCGGCCAGACCCGCCGAGGACCGCACCACCGATATTGCCTTCGACGCCACCATACGAGCCGCCGCTCCGCATCAGAAACACCGGTCCAAGAAGCGCGTGGCATTTGCCATCCGACCCTCGGATCTTCATCGAAAGGTCCGCATTCGAAAAGCGTCCAACTTGATCCTATTTGTGGTGGATGCATCCTGGTCCATGGCGGTGGCGGAACGCATGTCAGCCACGAAAGGCGCCATCCTTTCTTTGCTCAACGACGCTTACCAGCGCCGGGATCGGGTGGGGCTTGTTGTATTCCAGAAGGATCGCGCGCTGACTGTGCTGCCACCTACAAACTCGGTGCGGCTCGCGCAGCATGCATTGGCAGACATTCCCGTTGGGGGGAAGACTCCTTTGTCCGCAGGACTCACGCTCGCCCTCGAAACCTTTACAAAGGAACGGCTGAGCCATCCCGAGGTCCTTCCTCTCATGGTGCTGTTGACAGATGGGGCAGGGAACGTCTCGTTAGGGGGCTTGCCGCCTCAGGAGGAAGCAATGCTGGTAGCGGACCGTATTCGAGAAAGCGAAATCCGGTCCGTGGTAATCAATATGGAGCATGCGGCTTTCGACCAAGGTTTGGCCAACGCGATAGCAGACAGATTAGGTGCCCCCTGCTACACGCAGCAAGAACTCAGAGCTGAACACCTGTACCATGCGGTTCGACAGGAGACGGAAATCGCTTCAGGATAGTTAGCTTGACTACCCCTATCGGGAGGTCACAGAGCTCGCTTCAGGCTATCGGAATTGGGACACTTGCGCCCAGAGCTTGATAGGAACCGGGATTGCGACTAACTAATTGCTGAGCTTTCTTAGGAGCCTGCTTTTGCGGTGTTCAATCTCGGAAGAGCTCTGATCCCGCTCCCACCCTTTTGGCCATTCGCCTACAACACCCAGTGCCACCTCGGCCCACTCTAGGGCTTGTGACAGGTCTCTGGCCTCCCACTCGTAATACATCGCTAGTTCGATGCACGGAGATGGGTCATCGGGCGCTACTGCGTGCCATTCGATCCAACTGGGTTCAGCCTGCTCCCGGCAATTTTGGCGTTTCAGCATTGCCGTCAGATGTTTGAGCGCCTCAGCGCGCAGCGTGTCATTGGGAGCACCTCGCGCTGCTGCTCGATAGGCCAATTCAGCCTCAGCCGTTCGGCCAATCCTCTCATGCCAGCGGGCGACCGCAAGCGCTTCCCCTCCCGCTAGCCCGTTCGGATCCTGGTTAAGATGTCTTTCCAGAATAGCCGACGAAAGTCCGACCAGGGAAAGGATGTCGATGGCATTGTGATAGATCACTCGGATCATATCGGAGGCATCGCCTGTTCGCAGGTAGTTTAAATACATTCCGGGGATTAGCTCCCCGGGTACGTCTTCTTCGGACCGTTCGACCTCGAGCACGTGGCGTTCCAAGGTGCCTAGCCGGCAATTGCTCAGGGTCTTGCTCCATAGGCGTCGCGAGGGGTATAGCAGATCGAGGTGTGGTCGGCTCGAGAGCCTCCAGCGATCGCGCACTGCGATTGTGTAGCGAGATTCTAGAATCGGCAGATCAAACGAACGGCCATTGAACGTCACCAACCCTTCCACGCCCTTGAGGTCAGCGCGCAACAGCCGCAGAGTTGCCGCCTCCTCCTCCGGATCGCGCAGGAAGTACTGCCGAAGAAGGAACTCCCCCTTCTCGAAGGTACCCACACCGATCAAGAACCCTAAAGTACCTGCTCCTCCCGAAAGACCGGTCGTCTCGATGTCCACAAAGCCCCAGCGATGAATCTTCGAGGCCTTCAGACCCGTATCATTACCCACCTCTGCCGCGAGGCTGGAGGCATAGGTCAGCACCTCCTTCAGGGGGCGACTCCCATGAAGGTAATCAGACGGATAGCGAGTATCGATATGATAGGCGAGGCCGCTCTCGGTTTTGATCTCCTCACCTTGTCGTAGCTCCCGGATTTTGACTCGGCGCCGAGGCCGTGCTCGGGAACGACCTTGCTCGAGTCGCTCAAGACGGCGCCTTAGATCACTGGACATTCACTTCGTTTCCTGCGTAATCCTCTTCGGAAGGGTGATGATTGTCACCGATTCACCCTGACATTCTTCAGTTCTGAACATCTTCTGCGCCAGCTATTATAGGTTCGGAGACAGAGCATTCACGCTCAGTCCTCCTTCGGTAAACGCCTCCACCGGGTTTCTCCCTCACCCGAGGCAAACTTTATTCTATTGTCCTATTCTTGGGGTTCGGCAGTGGGCAGCACCACCGTAAAGGTCGTTCCCTTGCCCAAATCGGACTCGACCCAAATTCGACCGTTATGGTTATCGACAATTGACTTGACGATCGAAAGGCCAAGCCCGGTCCCGGGCAAATCCTCCGGGACATTGCTGGCTCGGAAGAACTTGTCAAATAAATAAGGCTGATCGGCAGTCGGTATTCCTGGCCCAGAATCTGTTACTCGCAAGATCACCTGATCGCCTTCCCCCTTGCCTTCGATATGCACGTAGCCATCGGGAGGTGTGTATTTCACTGCATTGTCGAGCAGATTGCCGATCATTTGCCTCAATCGGATCGGCGCCCCAAGGACCATCGGCAACTCTTCGGGAATATCTGACTCCAGAGTCAGCCCCTTACCTTCCGCAGTACTTCGCATGCTTTCAAGCGCGTAGCGCGCAAGTACCGCGATGGGCGTGTTCTCTTTAGCTTCGTCCAAGCCTGCCTCGATTCGCCCTAGATCCAACAGGTTGCTCACCAGGTCCGTGATTTGGCCCACGCTGAGTTGGACGCGTCGAATGAACTCCTGCTGCTGCGCATTCAGCCCCCCAGAGCGCTCGATCAACTCGACATAGCCAAGTATGGCCGTCAGGGGAGAGCGCAAATCATGCGACACGGTGGTGACGAATTCCGACTTGATACGATCAAGTTCCTTCAGGTGCGTGATATCTTGCATCACGATCGCCTGTCCAATGCCTTCGATCGGCGAACGCTGCGCATTGAACACCCTGCCGTCTTCGAGTTCCACTTCCTCCCGCCTCGAAACTCTGCCTGAGGCACGTAGCATTGCGAGGATCCTGGGATCCTCGATGATCTCACTTGCCAACTTCCTATTCCAATTTCCGTTGACTCCGAAGGCGTCTCGTGCCGTCTGATTCATGATGAGCAGCCGGTTTTCGGGGTCGACAACGATCACGCCATTCTCAATTCGCGCCAATATCGTTTCCAGCTTTCGACGCTCAGCTTCTGAGCTATTGAACAGTCGTGCGTTTTCGATTGCAATCGCCGCGTAATCTGCCATTGCGGTCATGATGGCAACATGCTCGCGGGTCAAGGTGTTTCCCGCTTTGCGGTTGTCGACGCCCAACACCCCGATCGTACGGCCGCGCGCAGTCAGCGGCACATAGATTAGAGAGTGCACCAAATAGGAAGTCTTGATCTTTTGCGGCGTCTGTTCGTCCAACAGCACAGGCTCACCGGATGCGATGACCTGGCCCGCTAACGAGTCATCAACTTGGAGCCGAAATGTGCGTGCAAACACCTCATCGAAGTTCTTGGAGGCCCTCATGTAGAGCTCGCCCGTGGTTTCGTCCAACAGCAGCAGGCTGCCTTCTTCGGCTCCGGTCAGGCGCACAGATTCATCCACGACCGCAGTCAGCACATCGTTGTGATCCAACATGGCGGTGACTGTGCGTCCGATAAGGGTCAGGGTTTCGAGCTCCTCTAGCTTGCGCCTCAGGGTCTCGGCTGCGGAACTGGCGTCAGCCTGCCCCTCAATAATCTCCAGCCAACGTCTGCGCTGAGCAAGCGCCCTTCCCACTGCTGCAAGCATGAGTTCAGTTTCGAACGGCTTACTCAGTAAATCGAAAGCGCCGGCTCGCATCGCCTCCACCGCCAGTGACTCGTTCCCCGCGCTGGTCATCATGATGACTGGGGGATGGGGTAATTCTGAGCAGACGCGTCGAATCAATTCGAGGCCGGTTAGATTCGGCATTTGGTTGTCGGTGATCACGACATCCGGTTTAATCTCACGCACGAGAGTGAGCGCCGACATTCCATCGCCGACGGTTCGCACATCGTAGCCGGCCGGGCCGAGCACCGCTTCTTCCAGAAATTGGCGGATGTCCAAGCTGTCGTCAACGACGAGTATCAGGGGCTTGTTCATATGTGTATTCAAAAAGGGGTGCATGAAGCTTGCCAGCGGGTTGATCCTAGCATGCTCATTTGTGAGCGAAAAGGGTACTCACGTAGATGATGGTAATTAGGCCGTTTGAGTAGGAGTGGCCGCAGCCTGCAAATTTGGCATTTCGTCTAGTTCCCGCAGCATAGATTCGAGATCCCCGCTAAGAACCTGGAGGCGCTTGCGCTGGGAGGGATCTTCCGAATGTTCTAGGAGTTCGGGAATCTGCTCCTTCAAATCCTTGAGTTCCGTGCGGACGCGATCTACCCAGGCTACCTGATTCTTCATGCCGGAGAGGGTCTCGTCTACGACATCTTGCAGCTGCTCGGCCCGCCCCGTGAGCGCCTGAAACAATCGCGCGTTGATCAGCGAAATCGATGCGTAGTCCCCCACTGCCTCCAGCATTCGCTGATTTGGCTCCGTAAACGGCTTGGCCTCTTCCCTTGCTACCGTGATCACGCCGATCGTTTCTTCACGCGCTTTGATCGGTACGATTAACGCTGCCTTCGCGAAGCGAGCTAGCTTGAATTGCTCCAATCCTTCCCCGTGAAGGCTAAGCGCCTCTGCGGACAGCATGACCAGCGAACTCACGCCGTCATCCCAGGCTTGATGAATCTTATTTGCTAACGCTTTCGGCATTCCACGCTGTGCGCGCAGGAAAAGGTGTCCACTGTCCTCGTCGAGAAGCAGCACCCAACCCATATCCGCGTTCGTGACATTGAGGCCGCTCAGAATCAGCTTGTCAAATAGCTCGCGCTGATTCGTGGTGGATGTTACGGCTTTCCCGATTCCATAGATGGTGGTGAGTTCGCGGACCCGTTGCTCTAGTTGACGGTGGCTGTCTGCCAACTCAGCCGCAAGCTGTTTTGTTTCGTGGCTCAGGCGGACTTCTTTCAGAGCGCGTTCAATGGCGGCCAAGGCTTCGGTCTCGCGCAGCGGCTTGACCATGTAATCTTTGGCGCCCAATCGAAACGCCTGGATCGCGTCCGCCTCCTGGCCCTCTTCCGCGGTGACCAACACGGGAACGTCGAGACCCTGCGATCGCAGAGCGACCAGTAGATCTTTTCCGCTCAATCCGGGAAGCATGAGGCTGGCGACGATCAGATCCGGAGAGAAAGAAACCGCCTGCTGGATCGCCGAGCCGGCTTCATTTGCGGTTGCCACCTCGTAGCCCAGCGGCTCAAGCACCTGACGCGACAACAGATCCAGTACATCTGGATCTTCATCTACGATCAGTACGCGCCCGGTCGCCGGAGAGAGGCCCACTTTCGATATGATAGCACCGTATTATCAGGATCAGCATCCAGGCGATAGTACGGGGGATTGCGATAAGAATCTCATTAGATTCACCAGGGTCAGCTTGACTCCCGTTTCCGCGCCCCGTTAGAATTCTGATACATGGATTACAAGGATTACTACAAGGTCCTCGGTGTCGGCCGCAAGGCGGATGAGAATGAGATCAAGAGCGCTTATCGGCAGCTTGCCTTGAAATATCATCCGGACAAGAACCCCGACTCTGAAGAGCACTTTAAGGAGATCAACGAGGCCTATGAAGTGCTTGGCGATACCGAAAAGCGCGCTAAGTACGATCAGCTCGGATCCTCCTACCGGACATGGGAGCGGGCTGGCCAAGCTCCAGGTGGATTCGACTGGTCTCAGTGGTCCCCTGGAGGACAAGGAGGGACTCGAGTCGAGGGTGGCGACATTGGGGATCTCTTCGGCGGGGTTGGTTTTTCGGATTTCTTCAACACCATCTTTGGAATGGGTGCCCAAGCACAAAGACGGACGAGGGGCCGGGACGTGGAGCAGCCGGTCGCTATTTCGCTTGCGGAAGCCTATAGCGGAACCACACGCACATTCAGCCTCAACGGCCGCAAATTGGAGGTCTCTATTCCACCCGGCTCTAAAACTGGAACCCGCATCCGTGTTTCTGGCAAGGGTGAGCCGAGCACGGGCCAGCCGGGCGATCTATATATAAAGGTGCGCGTGCAAAACATGCCTGGGATCGAGAGAAAGGGCGACGACCTGCATATGGAAGTGGAGACCGATCTGTATGCCGCCATACTGGGCGGGGAAGTCGAAGTGAACACACTAGGTGGGCCGGTGATGCTGAAGATTCCGGCCGGTAGTCAGCCCGGCCGCTCATTTCGACTGCGTGGCCGCGGCATGCCGAAACTCCGCAACCCCTCCCAGCATGGGGACTTGCTTGCCAGGCTCAAAATCACTCTGCCAAAGAAACTAAGCAAGGAAGAGCGAAAATTATTCGAGGAGCTAGCTAAACTCCAAAAATCCTGAACAAGACACCCTTGAGGGTTATGGAAATGATTCTATGAGCCGACTAACGTTTTTCATCTCTATTATGGGAGTGGCGGCCTTATCCTGTACGGCGCTCCCCTCACTTGCTACACAGGCGCCTCCGCCTACCGCCGAACCGCTTCCGACTCTGGAGTCGCCAACGATCGTTTCTGAAGTCCTGGAAAATGCGTTTGCTCCCCCTGACAATCTCGTGGAGCTGTACAACCGCGTGAACCCGGGGGTGGTCACCATCTACACATTCGCCGCCCCGCATCCAGACACCATTCCGTTAGGCCAGGGATCAGGCTTCGTCATTGATACCGAAGGGCATATCGTGACCAACCAGCATGTGGTCGAAGGGGCGGAGGAAATCGAAGTGGATTTTCCCTCCGGATTCAAGGCCTGGGCAACTCTTATCGGTACCGATCCGGACTCCGATCTGGCAGTGCTGAAGGTGGATGCGCCTCCGGAAGAGCTGTTTCCTATACCGCTTGGAGATTCCGACCAGGTGATGGTTGGAGAGTTCGTCGTGGCGATCGGAAATCCATTCGGATTGTCGGGGTCGATGACGGTAGGTGTCGTTTCCGCCATTGGTCGAGTGCTTCAATCTGAAAGGGAGGCGCCAGGCGGCGGTTCATTTAGTGCGGGAGACCTAATTCAGACCGATGCGGCCATCAACCCCGGCAATTCTGGAGGTCCGTTGCTCAACCTGCGAGGTCAGGTTATCGGCGTAAACCGCGCCATAACAACTGAGAGTTTCACGGTTTCTGGCAATGCCTCAAACTCTGGAGTCGGTTTCGCGGTCCCAATTAATATTGTGCGGCGGGTCGTACCGGCCCTCATTCAATCCGGCGACTATGACTATCCCTATCTCGGCATCACGAGCCTGGGGGACGGGTCCCTGAATCTCCGGCAATTGGAGGTCTTAGAGCTGCCCTCGCGTACGCTCGGCGTTTACGTGACGTGCGTGGTTCGAGGTGGGCCAGCCCATCGGGCCGGGTTGCAAGGTGCAGGAGCATGTGGATCCCCAGACGCTGCGGCCGGAGGTGATCTCATCATCGCTATTGACGGTGAAACCGTGGTTACCTTTAGTGATCTGATCGGATATCTCGTCACAGATGCGAGCGTCGGCGAGTTGGTCACGCTGACCGTCATTCGCGATGGAGAGACCGTCGATATATCGCTCACCCTGGAGCCCAGGCCCTAGCCAGAGTCTCCGCAAGCGACTAAAGAATCAAATGGCGAGCTTTCAATTGCGAAAGCCCGCCATTTTATTTCGATGAAGTTCGGTTACTCGCCAGACAACTCCCGCTCGATTTCGAGCAAGGTGTTAGCCAGGATCTCCAGATCGCGCTTCGCAGCGAACGGGTCCTCATCCACCTCGGATAGCACTAGGACCAGGCGCTCGCGCAGCCCAGTCAGTTCATCTGCTCCGATTAAATCGCGCAGTAAATTCAGCTTCTCGCCGGTCTCCTGAAGCGCAGCGGCCACATTTGCCGCATCCTCCTGGGCCAGGGCCAGCTGTGCTCGGGTGACATCGACCAAGATGTTGAGAACCGCCAACCTGGCTTCGGTCTGCTGTAGAGACCTGATAAGTTCCTGATTCTCGTCCTCCACACCCTCCAGTCGATCGAGTTCGGCCCGCAGATCCTTCTGCGTTGCCAGCGCCTCGGCGAGCGACTGATTGAGGCCGTTCCGCTCATCCGTCAGCGGCCGTACCCGCACAAACTGCATTGCGACGACTCCGAGCGTGAAAACCACCAGCAACATCACTAGCCATCGGAACGCTCGCTTTACAAAGCGTCTGGCGCGGCTGTCTTCTTTGGTCTCCATCGCTTCCCCATCGGGAAGCGGTTCCTTCTTCTCGTCAGAGCTGTCTTCAGTATCGGTCCCAAATTGCTGCTCAGCCGAATCTCCAGCGAGGGCATCTTCCGATGCAATCCCGAACCGCTGCTCAGCCGTGTCTTCAACGGAGGCGTCTGCCGATTCGGAACCGATTGATTCCTCCGCCCCATTCCCGACGGAGTGTTCCTCAGATTTGGATCCCCTCTGCTCCTCCGGCCGCTCTTCACTCATTGGTCGCCTCCCCCTCTACCAGCAGTTTCCAGGCAATCTCCAGGTCGTCCCCCGCCACAAGTGGGGTGGTCTGTATCGCTTCGAGAGCGAGATCGATTCGAGCGATCGCATCTTGTACACTTTTTGCTTCGCCGTCGGGATCCGTCTCCACTAATATGTCGCGTGCCCGCCTTGCCTCATCCGCTGCCAGTCCGGCATTGTTTTCCAGCAGCCCGATCCTTGCACGCACGAGGTGGAGCATGGCCCGGCTGATCATCAAATCCTGCCGCAGATCTTGCTCAGGTTCTCCAAGATCGCTCAGCGCTGCATCAACCTGATCCGTTAGGTCACTCAGCGCGCTCCTCATAGCTTCGATCTGATCGGCTACAGCCTCCATCGCCTTATTTTGATCCACCGAGGCCGCTAGCGCTTTCTCGAGATGGGCTTGAGCTGTTGCCAAAGATTCGCCCTGCACCGCGACCGCCGCTTCTAATTCGGCTAACCGATCGCCCGATTGCTCGCGCAGCGAACTGGTATCGTTGCGCGCCAGATCCAGTTCGGTTTCAAGGGCATTAATGCGTGTCGTGTTGAACTGCGCGGGTTCGACCAGGTTCCGATAGACGCGCGGGATCCCAAAGTACGCGCCGATAGCGATAACCGTCCCCAGAGTGAGCACCACTGCCAACCTAAGCAGCACTCCAAACATGCGCCCCAAGAACGTGCTATTTGAATCGCTCAAGGCTCCGTGACCACTTGACCGATCAACCGACTCAATCCATCGAGAAATGCCTGGAAGCGCTCGACTCGTTCAGCCTGCGCCCGAGTTTCTTCGAGCGCGACCGTAAGATCCATCTGCATATTATCCACAGCTGCTAGGGTCTCACCAACCTGCTGCAGGAGGGCCTCAACTTGCCCTTCAATTTCCACCATTTTTCCTGACACGCCCTCCAGGGCTTGGGCACGTCCACGCAAGGCTTCGAGCTCGACCTGTGTGGCCTCAAATTGGGATCGGATCTGTATCAATTCGTTGCGCGTTTCCTGCAAAGCGGCGTGACGACCGAAATCCAGTGTCCCGTTGATTCCAGCCAGCACGGACAGCGTGAGGGTTACAGAGCAGAGCACGCTGGTAGCACCCACGGCCAGCAGAGCCCAAATGCCTGTCCGTTGGGATCTGGACTCCGTGAGAACCAAGGGATACTTCATCCCTTCGGCTGCAGCCTGGTCGGACTTTTGAGAGGGCTCAGATACCGTGATGTCCTCTTCTTCTGTCGCACGCTCACCTGCACTGTCTGATGCCTGAGTTTCAAACGTCAAGAAGGGCTTGATGTTCTCCAAGATGCTTTCGCCCAGGCCATTCACTTGGCGCAGGTCTTCGGCGCTCTGATAGGGACGGCCCCCGACAATGCGGCCGGCCAATTGAGGGCCGATACCGGGTAGCTGTCGCAATTCCTCGTCGTCAGCCGTATTCGGATTTAGAACAGGAATCGTCATGCTTGACCTGGGGAAACAAAAATGAGCGGCGTGCGCCGCTCATTTTACCCTACGTGCTATTGAGGTTTATGCAGCCTTGACTTCGATCTTCTTGGGTCGGGCATCATCAGCCTTCGGGATACGCACACTCAGTAATCCCTTTTCGACCTTGGCCTCGATCTCATCTGCGTTGACGGCCTCAGGCAATCGGATCTGACGATAGAAGCTCTGGTGTAGCTCGCTTAGCAGCTTCTGATTATCGCCGTTCTCCTCGAGAGTGCTCTCGCCACTCATCGTGACCAGATCCTCAAGGACCTCCACGGTCACGTCCTCGGCCGATAGACCGGGCACCGCGGCGGTGATCAAATAGGCCTCGTCATCGGACTGAACGTCGATCGGCATTCGCCGGCCGCCGTTGAAACCGATGGCGCGGTATCCGTACCCACGCCTGCGTCTTGGATAACCTCTGTAGTAACTCAGCATTTTTGTTGCCTCCTAAAGTGGCTCGCGTTATCGTGGGAATCTTATCCAGAGACCGTCAGAAAGAGATATGCAAAGGCTATGAGGAGTGTTAACTTGTATGGACACGATAACCCGCGGCCGGAATTCCCCGATACACCGCGCGGGGTTCGCTGGCAAGCACAACGCTCGGCCGGAGAGTGCTCCTCCATCGCGCGGGGATCGCTGAACCTCACCTGGGTCGGTAGAGTAGGATAGAATGCGCGATACCGACGCGCAATCCGGATAGCGGGGAGCGAGCAAATGCGACTTAAGCTGCCAGTTGGGATGCTGATTTGTTTCGCCGCTGCCGCGTGCAGTACCAACGCCGGGTCGGAGCAGGAGGTCGCGCCGCTACCGACAGCGAAAACGGTTTCCACACTTCCCACGGCCGTACCGCCAGAAGAAGGGGGACCGGGCCAAATTGGTGAATGGGCTATCCCCTTCTCATATCAAATTCCGGAGGGCACTTGGGGAGTAGGCTTTCACCGCTACGCGCTGCATGTGGACTGTCCTATCCTGGCACAGGCTGGCCTGGCGGGAGAGTGGCAGGATTTCGTTGTGACAAATGACGTCACGCCGATCAATACGCCGGTCTATCTGAGGCTAGGTGGGTTAAGCATTAGCACTCTGGGGCCGCCGGATATCCTAACCATCCACCCCGATCAGCTTACGATCGCCCTGGTAACCATCATCGGGGTGACCGAAGAGCAAGCCGCCGTCGCAGCCGAGTCCGACGATTGTGAGATCGTTATCGGCTGGGATGGAGCTAACGCAGAGGAACTCCTGCCTGCGGAGCCCTATCGCCCGTAGCTCGTCATGAGATCAAGCTCACGGGGCGAGCTGCACAGATTTCCTAGCGAGAATGCTCCAGCATCCACTCGTAGAGGGCCGGATCGCGATAGGCGCGCTCGTATGCTCCGAAGTGACCCTCATCTTCATAAAGCGTCCACTCCACATCCGCAGAACATTGCTGCTCTAGCGCGAGCGCATTCATCTGAGAGGCCCCTGCCTCCGAAATCCGATCCAACGCTCCATGGATGGCCCAGACCGGTACCTCCGCCAAGCGGCAGAGGGTCTCCGGCTCCGGCACAAACGGAGTTCGATAACCGCTTCCGGAGATCGAGACCATTGCCGCAAAACGCTCTGGGTAGGCCGTCGCCAACCACCACGAGCCGTAGCCCCCCATGCTAAGGCCGGTCAAATACACGCGATCCGTATCGACACGGTAGGTTTCGGACACCTCATCCATCAGGGCTCCGAGGGCCGGAATCATTTCGGGTGACCACCAGGTCTCTCCCGGAAATGCTTGCGGCGAAATTACGACAAACGGGAAATCCTCAGGCTGCTCGTCGGCAAACAGCACCGCCGGCAGTCCGAAGCTCAATACAAAGGTCGAGTCGTAATCCTCATCTCCTGATCCATGCAGAAATAAGATCATGGGCCAATCTCGCTCTGGGTCATCCGCATAGCCTTCGGGAAGATAAACCAGGTAGCGCAATTCATCGTGGATAGTGGGCATTCCCTCCAAGGTCTCAGGCATTTCGAAGACTGCTTGGAGATGCACGCCTGTGGGCAGCTGAGGATCGAGTTGGACCACGCCCTCTTGATCGTCCCGTGACAGATCGGAGGGCTCTGCCGGATCCTGCTCTTCGGGGGTCTGGCAGGCAACCAGCAGCATCGCGATCATCAGGGCCAGGGCCAATTTTCGTGGTTTCATACGCTTATAAACCTTCGGGTCTCGGTTTATGTTTAGAATCGGCTTGGGTCCAATGAGGCGTACATTTGGGTTGATCTTGATCTCCGCCAGCGCCCTGGCGTTCGAAGTCACGCTGACACGCCTTTTCGCCGTTCAGCAATTCCATCATTTTGCCTTCCTGGTCATCGGTTTGGCGGTGATGGGTTTCGCTGCCAGCGGAGTCATCCTTTCTTACAGACCCTACGGTACCTCGCTGATTACGCTCTGCCTAGCTTACTCAGTCACCATTTTTCTCGCCTACGCCGTAATCAACTTCATAACCTTCGATTCCTATAGCATCGCATGGGATCGACGGCAGATCTGGATCCTGTTTCTGTACTTCCTGTCGGCCGCTGCGCCCTTTCTGTTCGCAGGGTGGGTGATTGGCGCCAACCTCACCGAAGCCGGGCCTCAGGCCCATCGCCCCTATGCGGCCAATCTTGCGGGTTCGGCTCTGGGTGTGCCATTGGCTCTGGTAGCCATACCTTTGCTGAGAGGCGAGGGGGCCGTAATGCTCTCGCTCGCGCTTGGAGTGTTGGCGGCTGCCGCCTTTTCGGTGAGGGGTCGAACTCAATGGGCCCTCGTGGCAGGTGGCTTGACGCTGGGCGTATTGTCCATTGCCACCCCCTCTCAGTTCGCCCTGCGCCTCTCGCCCTACAAGCCACTTTCCCTTACTAAACTGGCCCCAGAAGCCCAATCAACGATCAGCCGCTGGTCGCCCGCGGCGCGCATCGACGTCGTTGATTCGGGCGGCACGCACGTATTCCCGGGCCTCAGTCTGAATGCGGGTTTGGAGCTACCTCAGCAAGCGGCGCTTTTCGTCGATGGAGACGGGCCGCTCCCCATCACAAATTTGTCCCCGGATTCGCCGAAGGCTGCGATCCTGGCGCGCCACATGCCCGCAGCACTGGCTTATCAGCTGCGACCCGGAGCGAGTAGCCTGCTGCTTCAGTCGGGGGCGGGGCTCGAGGTTCTGGTGGCTTTAGGAAGTGGTGTGGATCGCGTTCACGTCGCACTCGATGAGCCTGCCGTCTTTGATGTGCTAGGCGGGCCGTATTCAGAATTCAGCGAGGGACTGCTACAGGATGCGCGACTCGAGCTGCTCGAGCGGCCAAGCCGTGGGGCACTGCTGGAAGGGGACGAGCAGTACGATATCGTGCACTACGCGCTGAGCGATCCCTTTCGCCCGGTCACCAACGGCGCCTTCAGCCTGACAGAGCAGTATGCACTGACCGTGGAGTCTCTTTCCGATGCCATGGACCGTCTGTCGGAGGATGGACTTCTCGTGCTCACTCGTTGGTTGGGGACTCCGCCCAGCGAGTCGGCGCGTGCATGGGCTACCTTGCTGGCCGCAATGGATTCGGTGGACGTCGAGGAACAGGTCCTGGCTTTCCGTGGCATGCGCACCGCCACCATGATCGCCTCCCCTCGCGCCTTCACCGCGGAGGAACTACAGCTGGCGAGGGAATTCCTTGAGTTCAACGGCTACGATCCGATCTGGCTACCGGATCTAAAGCCGGAAGAGCTGAATAAGCGCAATCGGCTGCCGGAGCCAGTCTATCACGAGCTCTATTCGGACCTGCTCGAGTCCCCGCAGAGCACGATTGATTCGTACGAGTTCAACCTTCGTCCACCCACCGATGATCGTCCATACTTCTATCATTTCTTCCGCTGGGCTCAGACGCCCGAGGTGCTGTCCTCGCTGGGACAGACCTGGCAGCCATTTGGCGGAAGCGGCTATCTGGTGTTGGTGGCATTGCTCGCGATGGTGCTGCTAATTGCGGCAGCTCTGCTGATCCTTCCCAGTTTCGCCGGTGCCAGCCCCTCCGCGCCAGGGGTGGCCTACTTCGCCTGCCTGGGCGCCGGATACATACTGGTGGAGATCCCCCTCATTCAGCAGTTCACACTGCTGCTGGATCGCCCCGCCCTGGCTCTCGCGATGGTTTTGTTTACTTTGCTGCTCACATCCGGAATCGGGAGCTGGTTCTCCATTCGATTGCCGCTGAGATCGTCGCTCGCGGTTTTGGCGGCGCTGGTGATCCTGATCGCGATGTCGCTGCCCGCGCTGATGCGGCTTGGCCTTGCCTGGCCCCTTGGAGCACGACTCATGTTGGCCGCCCTTATCCTGGCTCCGTTGGGAACTCT
>JAZGCZ010000008.1:0-9955 GCA_036477195.1 Anaerolineales bacterium
CGGTTTCGAAGGAACTCGGTCGGCCTGTCGGTATCCTTCAGGACCTCCAAGGACCGCGTCTGCGAACAGGTCAGCTTTCCGACGGCGGTCCAATTCGACTGAAACCCGGCTCCACGTTCGACCTGTGGGTTCATCCCGTTACTGGAACTGCCGAAAGCGTTCAAATCGACTATCCCGCGCTTACCGAGGAAGTTCGGTCCGGCGACACAATCCTGCTGGACGGAGGAAGGATTGAATTGCAGGTTACCGAAGTAGGGGCAGACCGGGTACACACACGCGTCGTCAATGGCGGCGAGCTCCGAGCGAACGCAGGTCTCAACATCCCCGGCGCGGCGCTCTCCGCGCCTCCCCTGACAGAGAAGGATCGTAGCGATCTGGCCTTAGGCATCGAGACCGGTGTTGACTCGGTGGCATTGTCCTTCGTACGAAGTGCTAAGCAAATAATCGAATTACGCGAGACTATGAAATCCATGGGAGCCGATATTCCAATAATCGCCAAACTAGAGCGGCCAGAGGCTGTCGAAGATCTGGAAGACATCCTGGCTGCGGCGAATGGGGTCATGGTTGCGCGTGGCGATCTCGGCGTGGAAGTGACAGCCGAACAGGTTCCCTCTATCCAGAAGCACATCATCCAACGCTCGAATGAGGCGAACCGGCTCGTCATCACCGCGACCGAAATGCTCGATTCAATGATTCGGAACCCACGTCCTACCCGAGCGGAAGCCTCCGATATTGCCAATGCGGTTTTCGACGGGAGCGACGCGTTGATGCTGTCAGGGGAAACCGCAGTCGGAGCCTATCCTCTTGAATCGGTGGAGACCATGGTCAGGATCATCGTCGATGCCGAAGCCCACTCTCAGGAGTGGGGCGAGCCCCTCAAACCAGCCAGGCCAGACCTCCGAGACGACGCGGTGGCAACTACGCGCGCAGCTCGCAAGCTGGCGGAGGATAGATCGGTAGCGGCCATCGCGGTGTTCACTCGTACGGGTAGAACCGCACAGCTTATGTCCAAAGCGAGGCCTGCCGCAAACATCGTGGCCTTCACACCGGAACTTACGACCTATACTCGGATGTCGCCGCTGTGGGGAGTGGAGCCTCGATTGTGCCCAAGAGTTTCAACTGTAGAAGAGATGATAGAGATCGTGGATGATGATTTGAAAGGCACACTCATGGGTCGGCAAGTTGTGGTGGTGGCCAGTCTTCCAGTTGGGCAGGGGGGCATGCCCAATTTCATTTACCTGAGAGAGCTTGGGGAGTGAGGTGGAGAAACGCCTCTGCTCGAGGGGCTCCGAGCGAGATACAAAGCGATCAAGGACGCCGGACAGCAAGCGGAGTCAACGAGGCTCTGCTTGGAAGTGAGATAAGCTCAGAGACGCTCGCTGAGTCCCTCTCGACGACCCAGATAAATCCCTGCCAAGAGCATGGTCAGGCCGACGCCCACGATCAGCAACCCCAAAAAGAAAAGCTGACCCGAGACAGCATCCAGCAGCCCGTCGATCACATCCTGGATGACTTCCTGAAAAGGTCCCGGGAAAGCAGCTCTAACGGGGCCCGAGTTCCGCGCTTGCTCGACCGTGCCCTCGACTATCGCCAGCATGAAGAAAGTGCCGACTCCAGCCGCAAGCGCAGAGCCCCCCCACCAGCGCAGCAGCTGAGGCCAGGATCGAACGGCCACCGCCACGATGAGCCCCAGCAGAGCCAGTGGCAATAGCCAACCCGCGCGCGAGAACGCTCGCAATGTCCGCAGGCTGTTCTTGAAATCCATAAGTTCCTGCGGGTTCGTGTCCAAGGGGCGCACCTCCCCAATATCGACGGTTGCTGGTAGTTCGCTCACCTGGCGAAGGACCAAATCCGTCGCCACGACGATCACTGTCGTTCGCAGCGGTTCAGGCGGCTGACAAAGAAAGGCCGGCAACTCCCCGCGGGGTATGCCTTCCCGCAGCAGGATTTCCACATGCTCCGAGCTGCAGGGCGGCCAAGAGCTCACCACGATTGCAGCCAGTTGCTCTGCGCCGCCTGATAAGAGACGATCCTTGAGCGGTTGAACATCCAGAGAGAGCTGAGGTAGGAGACGGTCGTTGTCGAGCCAGGCGTACACGCTCTCAATATTGGCTCGCACCTGACCCTCTGCCCATTCCGCGGGGAACAATTCCCTCAGCATCTCGTCCAGGCGCTGCCTGCCGAGAAAATCCAGGATGCCAGCCGCGATGTCTTCGCCCCCTCTGGGTACCTGTTCAAGCATGAAATCTATGGCGATTTCTTGCAGCGCTCCTGAACCCACCAGCTCATCGGTAAAGATTTCCGTGACTTCCTCGGCGGAAAAAAGCACGCGCCCCCAGGCAAATGCCACAAGAGTCAGCGGTAGTGTGATAGCGAAAATAAAACCAAAGACTCCGGCTGCCAGCCAGCTTAGATTGCGCGCGGTACCGTTCGTCTCTGCCATTCCTTACAGTTGATCCTAGATCAGGCGACGATTATATGTAGGGATGCGTTGCGGAGCTACTTGAAGCCTTCAAGCATTTCATGCAGGTTGTCTTGAGTGTACGTAGGGATGGGTTGCGGAGCTACTTGAAGCCTTCGAGCACTTCCTGCAAGCTGTCCTGCGAAGGGCGAAGCTCCTCCGCAGTCAGCCCTGAGAGCGGGCGCTCAATCATTTCTTCTGAATCTTGCAGGCTTGCCTGGTCGGGGTTGATATAGATCAATCCGGTTGCAAGTACCTGATTTGCCCGTGCTTCCTCTAGAAGATGAATAGCAGCCGAGCGATCCGTCGGATCGTAATCCTCATCGAGCTTCTTTAGAACCAATGCCGATCCATCATGCAATTTGACGTTGATTGTTTCGCCGGCTTCGTAGTCGATCTCAATTTCCTCGTACTTGGGAACGTAGGTCACGTCGTGCAATGGGTCTTCGTGTTCGCGTCCCCAGCTGTAGCTTTTGGTCGATTCGTCCCGATTATTAAATGTCACGCAGGGACTGATGATGTCTAACACGGCGGTTCCCTTAAAACTCAGCGCGGCCTTGATCAGCTCCTTCACCTGCTTAGGGTCTCCAGCAAAGGAACGCGCAATGAAACCGCCGTTGGCGGTCAGTGCCTCCATGCAGATGTCCACAGGCATATAGGGGTTCAAACCAGCGTACTTCAGAGTCTGCTCATGGTCCGAGGTGGCTGAAAATTGACCCTTCGTTAGACCGTAGACTCCATTGTTCTCGATAATGTAAACCATTGGCACGTTTCGACGAACCAGGTGGATAAATTGACCCATGCCAATGCTGGCGGTGTCACCATCTCCGCTGACGCCGATAGCTTTTAGCGATCGATTTGCTACCAGCGCCCCAGTGGCAAGGGATGGCATTCTTCCATGAAGGCTGTTGAACCCATGCGATCTCCCAAGGAAGTACGCGGGGGTCTTGCTCGAGCATCCGATTCCCGAAAGCTTGATGATCTCATGAGGTTCTAGCGAGAGATCGTAAGCGGCGTTGATGATCTGACTTGAAATGGAATTGTGTCCGCAGCCCGCGCACATGGTAGAAGGCCGGCCTTTGTAATCAACCTTAGCCAGCCCGACCGTATTGACCTTCGCTTTGGGTGTCTCTACGATTTCAGCCTACCTTATCATTTCCGAGTAAGTTCGTGACCCATCGGCAGACGCTTGCCCTAAGGCACAAGCCTTCGCCTTACGAATCTCCACGATCTCAGCCTTCCGCGGCCTCGACCACCGAATCCGCAATCCAACGTGCGGTCAACGGAAGACCGTTGTTATGAGTCAGCGATCGCAGCTTTGCAGCTTGTTCAGGAACCTCGAGCTGAAGCAATTTATGCATCTGCCCATCGGTGTTCATTTCAAGGACAAGGACCACTTCGTGACCCTCGATGAACTTTACGACCTCGGAGCTAAACGGAACCGCGCGCAGTCGCAAGGTGTCGATACCGGATCCACCTTCCAGGAGCCCGTGTGCCTCCTGCACCGCAGGCTCAGTCGAGCCATAGTAAATGAGCCCAGTCCTCGCTTCACCTGAGCCATGCTGAATGGGAGTGGGAAGCAATTCGCGGGCGGTTTCCGCCTTGCGTATCAACCTTTCCATGTTGCGCTCCCAGTCATCCGGCCGCTCGCTATACACTGCATGCTCGTCGTGTCCGGTGCCGCGGGCAAACCAGGGCGCCAGGGGGTGCTCATTTCCTGGCAAGGTCCGATACGCAATTCCATCGCCGTCGACGTCCCGATAGCGAGCGAATTCCCCTATTTCCTCCAGCTGATCGGCAGAGAGCACTTTGCCGCGGTCCATCGGTTCGTCAGGATAGTCGAAAGGATCCGACATCCACAGGTTCATTCCGAGATCTAGATCGCTTAGAACAAATACCGGAGTTTGCAGCCGTTCGGCGACATCGAAGGCGCGCCAGCCGAACTCGAAACACTCCGCAACGGTGCCTGGCAATAGGATGACGTTCTTGGTATCTCCGTGCCCCAGGTAGCGAACAAACATCACATCGCCTTGCGAAGTTCGGGTGGGCAGGCCGGTGCTGGGCCCCATTCGCTGCACATCCCAGATCACTATAGGAATCTCGGCAAAGAAGGCCAGCCCTACAAATTCCGCCATCAGCGAAATCCCGGGGCCCGAGGTGGAGGTCATCGATCGCGCGCCGGCCCACCCGGCCCCAATCGCCATGCCAACGGCGGAGAGTTCATCCTCGGCCTGGATCACCGCATAAGTGTTCTTTCCATTGTCCTTACGGAGCTGCGGCAAATAATCTCGAACTGCATCCGCGAAACTGGAGGCGGGTGTGATCGGGTACCAGGAGGCAAAGGACACACCTCCATAGATTGCCCCCAGCGCACCCGCCGTATTCCCTTCAATGAGGATTTTTCCCTCAGTTTTATCTTCGGCCTGCACGCGGAAGGGATCCCGCTTTTCCAAATTTTCTTTGGCCCAGTTCGCGGCGAGCGTGATCATCCCCATATTCAGCTCTACCGGTTTTTCGCGGCCATTGAAATGGGTCAGCAGCGCCCCGTGAACCGCCTCGAAATCAATGCCCAGAATTTCTGAAACGATACCCACGTAGCCCATGTTTGCCACGTAGTCCTTGAGGTCCTTGGGTGGACTAATCTCTTTGACCAGGTCTTTGATTGGCATCGGGTAATAAACAATGCCGTCGCGAGCATGAGGTTTGGGCAAATCATCGGCATAGAAACACGCGCCACCGGGCGATAAGCCGGCATGATCTTCAGAGAAGGTGGGAAGGTTCATGGCCACCAGAATCTCCACGCTATCTCGGCGAGCGGTGTAGCCGTCGCTGCTCGCACGAATTGTGAACCACGTCGGAAGACCTTGGATATTGGATGGGAACAGATTCTTGCCGCTTACCGGGATTCCCATCCGAAACAGCGCACGGAGGAGGGCCAGGTTGGATGTCTGGCTGCCGGAGCCGTTGGCGGTGGCTACCACCATAGAAAAGTCGTTGACGACTTGCTTAGCTTTTGTAGAGTTCTCGGCCACTCTGGCTCCTTTACTCGCGGGGATTGGGGCCGTTTGAATGCATTTGGGGTCGAGTTCTCAATAGCGCGGTGTGCTCCACAAGCGCCTCATAGCCCTTACCAAACTCGGCGTTATGAATGGCATCCACCATTCGACCATGATAATTCCAGACCTCATGCAGGTAGGTGTAATCCTCGTAGCGATCCAGACCGACAGCTTCGTATGCATCCCAATAGGCCTCGAGCAATCCGAGCACGAAGACATTGTTGAGCCGGGAATAGATCGTTAGGTGAAGTTCCCGGTGCTCGTTATGAGGGAGCTGGATGGGATCGCCCTCCAATTTTATCCACGCCTTATCCATCAATTCTTGAAGGTACGCCTTATCGTCGGGACCCAGCAATTCCACAGCCTCATGCCAATAGGAGGCCTCAATCTGATTTCGCAACCGACTGTATTGGCTGAAATAGGACCGGTCCAAAGCCATGGCAAAGCGCAGGCCGGTCTGGACCGTCGGGAAAAATGAGAAACCACGCACACGGATCCCAGTTTTCGGGCGGACCTCTACCAGGCCCATTTCCTTTGCAACCTCTAACTGTTCTCGGAGTTTCCCCGAGCTGATTCCAAGGATGACTGCCAGGTCATTGATGGGTGGCAGTCGCCTGCCCGGTTCGGCATTTAGTTCGATCAGGTAATTCAAGAACTCTGAACTTCCACCATCGGCTCGCTCGCGATAAAGTGTATTCATAGGATTGATTATATCAATTGGAGTCAAGTGGCGCGGTAGTCCTTCCTACCTTCAGGTTTGCGATCGAATTTGTAGCGTGTTTGGTAAAATGCCGCCGTGCTCCGAAGCGGATTGCTCCTAGGTGCGATTGTTGCGCTGCTTGCACTGTGGGCGCCAAGGCGCTTGGTTGAGCGCCGATTTGCCAGCAGCATGGTTGACATCGCGGACGCGCCTCATGCCCCGGTTGGAATTGTATTTGGCGCTGGCCTGCGCCGCGACGGCGGTCCCACGACAATCCTGTACGATCGGGTGGCAGCCGCTGCGCACCTTTATTCCAACGGCAAAATCGATTCTTTGCTCATGAGTGGTTACGAGACCGAAGACGGCTATAGCGAGCCCCAAGCGATGCGGGATCTGGCCGAATCGCTTGGGGTACCTCCTGAAGCGATTGTCACCGATGGGCTGGGTACACGAACTTTCACCACTTGCGAACGTGCGATATCCACATTCGGGATCGGCCAGGCTCTCTTGATCACTCAGGACTATCATCTCCCCCGCGCTCTGGTCATTTGCGATGGACTTGGAATTGATGCCGTCGGAGTATCGGCGGATTTGCGCCCGTACAATCCACGCGCCCTTCAGTATTGGGAAACTAGAGAGATCCCGGCCACCTTGGTGGCGTTGGTGGAGTTACTTATCGCTAGGCACTGAGCTCGGCAAGAACATGGCGAGGAGATCACTCAATGGAGCGACTGCAATTCTGGACCGGTACGTGCTCGGCCAGAGCCTGGGGAGGCGTAGTTAATGGACCGTGAGGAAGCCGTCGCACTTCTAGAAGAGTACGTACGCAATCAGAATCTTGTCCGCCATATGTTGGCCGTCGAATCAGCGATGGAGGATTATGCGGACCGCTTTGGGGAGGACCCCACGGATTGGGCGTTAGCCGGGCTGCTGCACGACTTCGATTGGGAGATTCATCCCACGTTAGAAGAACACCCCTTGGAGGGGGCACCCATTCTGAGGGAGCGGGGTGTGCCAGAAGTGGTCGTGACTTGCATCCTGAGCCATGCGAATCACACCGGAGTGCCACGCAATACCACTATGCAGCGAGCGCTTTTTGCCTGCGACGAGATCACCGGCCTGCTGACTGCGGTCGCACTCGTCCGCCCGTCGAAATCGATCCACGACGTGAAAACCAAATCAATTCGGAAGAAATTGAAGGACGCGCGCTTCGCGGCCAACATAAATCGGGAAGATATTACCGAAGGAGCGGAGGCCCTGGGTGTGGAGCTGTGGGAGCATATCGGGAACGTGCTTGGTTCGATGCAGAGAATCGCACCCGCCCTGGGACTTGCAGGCGATTCCGGCTCCAATACGCTCTGAGAGCGCTGGCGACAAACCTCTGAACTTCAAAATGGGCCACGTTGGTATAATGCGCCGGCCCCTTCCCCATGTCTGAAGCCTCTGCCTCGTTATGCCCTACTTGCGGTACCCGGTTCAGCCCCGGTGCTGCGCGCTGCGTGGTGTGCGGTACGGAATTGAGCGGTGCTGCGATGGGCGCGGCTGCCCCTCCCAAACGCCAGGTGAGCCTCGATTTGAGGCTGGCACTGGTCCTGATTGGCGTGCTCGCTCTTGTTTCCGCGGGTCTCACATTTGCAGCTAGCCGGACCATCTTTCCCGCGGTAGCGGCCGAGACGCCGACCGGATCGCCAACGCCAACCGCCACCCAATCTCTGACGCCGTCTGCGACTCCAACGACCTCTCCAGTCCCAACCGCCACTCCGCGCCCTCCTATACGATATACCGTGGTGGAGGGGGATACCTGCGGAGGAATTGCATTTTTCTTTGACGTAACCGTGCGATCCATGATCGAAATAAACAATTTGGGAACCGAGTGCCTGTTGTCGGTAGGGAGCGAGATCCTCGTGCCGCATCCGACGCCAACCGTGACTCCCGAACCCACCAATACCTTGGCCCCGGCCGAGGCGACCGAGGCCGCCTGTCCCAAGGACAACTACACGGTAGTCGCTAACGATTCCCTCTTTGCTATCGCCCAAAACTACAACGTTTCGATGCAATCCATCAAGGACTACAACGGACTGATCAGTGATACCGTTTTTGAGGGGCAGCGCATGGTCATTCCGCTCTGCGAGCGGCTGACCGTTGGGGGTGCTACTCCGACGCCGACCTTGCCACCGCCCTACCCGGCTCCGAACCTATTGCTGCCACGCGATGGCCAACCGTTCACTCTTGCTAACGACATAGTTACCCTGCAGTGGGCCTCTGTTGGAGCACTTCGTGAGGGAGAGTTCTACCGGATCAACGTGGTTGATGTAACGGAGCAAATGATCGGATCGGGGAGCAAGATGCTCATCGACTATGTGACCGATACCAAATACATCATCCCAACTGAATTCCGACCCTCTGGTATTGTCCCGCACGTCATGCGCTGGTGGATCGAGCCGGTCCGTCTGACTGGAACTTCCGCTTCCGGCGAGCCACGTTATGCGTCAACCGGGGCCGGCAGCGTACGACGAGTTTTCACCTGGTCGGGATCCGCCGACGCCCCCACGCCCTCACCTTAGCCCAATCTAAACGAACGAAGGCGCTCGTCCGCCTGATTAGATCCTCGCAAATACGGGGCAGGGAGCGCCTTCCTTCAATTGTGTACTTTAATGACTTGATGCGGGAACTACGCAGCGACTTGCAGCTTCGCCTCTAAATCCTCAATCGTATCTCTTACGTGTTCGGCAGAGGCTTCCAGCGCGGCCTGTTCTTCGTCGTTCAAGTCGTACTCGATAATCTTCTCAAGCCCCTTCGACCCCAGCTGTGCCGGGACCCCAAAAAATATCCCGGATTGGCCATACTCACCATCCAGATAGACCGAGGCGGGAACCACCAAGTGGCGATCGCTGAGAATAGCATCCACCATTTGTGCCAGCGCCGCCGAAGGCGCGTAAAACGCGCTCCCAGTCTTAAGCAGGCCAACGATCTCTCCCCCACCCTTCCGGGTTCGCTCGACGATCGCCTCTAATCGCTCTGGACTCAAGATGACATTCAGCGGCACGCCAGCTACATTCGAATGCCGAGTCAGCGGCACCATCGAATCTCCATGTCCGCCCAAGACGTAACAGTGAATATTCTTCACGCTAATGTCAAGTTCCATGGCCGCGAATGCTCTCATCCTTGCCGAATCGAGAATTCCTGCCTGTCCGATGACGCGCTCGCGCGGCAGCCCTCCGATGATCATTGCCGCCTGCGACATGACATCCAGTGGATTGGTGAGGACGATCAAGATCGCGTCAGGAGAGGCCTCCAAAGAGCTCTCCACCGATGAACGAATGATGTTGGTGTTGGCCTCCAGCAGATCATCGCGGCTCATACCGGGCTTTCGGGGGAGCCCGGCGGTAATGACCACGATGTCTGAGCCAGCGGTATCCTTAAAATCGTTGGTGCCAACCACCTTCACATCGGAGCCAATAATCGGCATCGCCTCCATCATGTCGAGCGCCTTGCCCTGCGGCATGCCCTCGACAATGTCTACCAGTACCAGGTCGGCAAGCTCTCGCTCAGCCAGCCAGTGAGCAGTCGTCGCGCCCGTTTGCCCTGCCCCAATAATTGTGACTTTCGCCATCGTTCCTCCAGATTCCTCCGCTATTCTCGCACGATTTCGATGCCCGATCCTTCACGCACCTTTCCGATCTGCCAAAAGGGAATTTCATCGCCGCGTGCACGGTCGGCCATCTCATCGATCCTTTC
>JAZGCZ010000080.1:0-40192 GCA_036477195.1 Anaerolineales bacterium
CGACACCCGAGACACCCACTCCGACCCCCACAATAATTCCCGCCACGTTGCGCGTTCAACGCACTGCAATTCCAACCGAATTAGCTCAGACGCCGCTCGCATTCTTTGTTGCCCAAACGCCCACTCCCACAACTGTCGTGGGAATAACGCCACACCCGGCCTTCGAGGCATACTCCTCCGGGCTGCGCGCGTTGGAGCGCGGCAACTATGAACAGGCGGAGGGATTTTTCAATCAGGTGTTGGATCTAGATAACGCGCTGGCCGATGCCCACTATTTCAAAGGAGAAGCACGGCGACTCTATGCCATGTCAGACGATGGCGCGGACGACCGCAGCGCACTTCTTGGTGCGGCCATCCAATCCTTCGACAACGCGGTTTTGAGAGATCCGGAATATGCCCCGGCTTACTTGGGTCGCGGACGAGCGCTTGTTGAGCGAGCCATCATTCGGGAGGGTCCTAAAGGGATCGATGGCCAGGACCTGCCTGCGGACTACGCCAGAGCACTCGATCTTGATCCGACCTTCATGCAGGCCTATGTTGCTCAGGCGAAATTCATGCGATCCGTAGGCTTATGGAAGAACGCCGAAGAAACATTGCAGGCGGCACTGGACGTCGGCTTGCGAGACCCGATTGTGTACATCCTGATTGCTGAAGCTCAGCTCATTCGCGGAAAGAATGAGGCCGCCTTGGAGAATGCCATTGAAGGCAGCGGCCGCGATCCCACAGACATAGACGGGTATTTCGTGTTGGGGCGAACCTTCGTTCGTCTTGAGCAGTACGAGCAGGCGCTGCAGCCTCTTCTGACTTACGTAGCGTACAAGGGGGATGATCATCGCGGTTGGAGTGATTTGGGCCGCACGCAGCTCGAGCTGGGCGATCTGCCAGCTGCCGAGTTCTCGCTCAATCAGGCACTCACGATCAAAGCGGATTACTCGCCTGCATTTATCGGGCGTGGTTGGTTGAACTTGGAATTGGGAGACTATCAATCTGGGGTAAATGACTTCAACAAAGCCATTCAGTTCGGGCAAGAGACATTCGAGATGTACCTAGGCCTGGGACATGCATACTTCCTGTTGGGAGATCTTCAGGGAGGCTTGAATCAAGCCAGTACTGCAATGCAACTAGCTTCATTGGCCAAGGAGTGTGAAGTTCACGATCGAGATATTTCACGCGGATACCATCTGCGTGCGATCATCTCGGAGGCTTCGGACGAGTTGACAGACTACGCGATTCAAAATTGGGAATGGATTTTGGCCCTCGTGTGCCCGGATCCGCTCATCCGTGAGATTGCGGAGGAACACCTTTTGATCTTGACCGGCGAAATTCCGGTTCCTTCGCCGACCGCAAGCCGTACAGCGACTCCTGCCGGACCCACACCGACGCCGCCGATGTCTCCTACGCCGACCCTTTCTCCTACGCCAGCGCCGACCGCAACTCCCACGCGCACTTCGACTCCAGGCCCGACCTCCACCCCTACTCCCTCGCGCACTCCTACCCCCACTTCATTCGCTCAATAATGGGCCGAGAGGTGGCCACGCCCACTTCTTCTCGCGCAACATTCGATGAGGTAGCTCGCCATAGGCGCGAGACCAAATGGACGCACGCAAGCTCAACAAGCATTGGGCCATGTGTAGACATTCCCCCATCACTACGCTAAAATAGCACGCTGGATAGCGGCACATTTGTGTGCCCCACAGACTGGAAGAGCTATTGGCAAACACACTATCGGCTAAGAAGCGTATCCGCCAAAACGAAAAACGCCGGGTGCGAAATAAAGCAGATCGGACTCGAACCCGGAATCAAGTGCGGATGGCTCGAGCCGCGCTCGAATCGGGAGATTCAGAGGCAGCCTCAGCTGCCGTCCATCTGGCCGCAAGCGAGCTCGATCGAGCCGCCGCCAAGGGTGTTTTTCACTCTAAGAATGCCGCTAGGCGGAAGAGCCGGTTGATGAAGCAGCTTGCAGCCCTCGTCAAGGGATAAGAGAATTAGAGCGCACACGCCGCGACCTCGACGTTGGGTGTCGAGGTCTCTTTATTTCTCAATTCGAATCCCTGCTGCGATTTAGCCCCTCCTATGTTCGATTCGGAGATTCTCAAACTCACCACTAACCTTCGGGAAGCTCTGGACCGCGCGAATATTCCTTATCCCGAACAAATCCAATGGAACCCTACTCCCTTCAGTGGTCGTTGGGGAATTGGAACCGCGGTCGCCTTCCAGGCCGCCGCTCTCGAGGGTGATGCTGACGATGTTCCAAAACGGGCTCGAGAGATCGCAGCTCTCGCCGCTGAGGAAATCAGTTCGCCGGCCGCATTTGAGCTTATTCAGGCCGAGAATGCGTACATCAACGCCTACTTCGACACCGCCACGTATGCCGCACGCGTGGTCGATTCAGTTCTGGATCTTAACCAGGATTTTGGCAGAGGCTCCCCAAAGGGTGAGCGAGTGATGGTTGAGTACGCCCAGCCAAATACACACCACTCCTTCCACATAGGGCACGCGAGAAACACCGTTCTCGGAGAGTCGCTCGCAAGGCTCGTCGAGTTCGCGGGCTTCGAAACCATCCGCGCCTCCTACCCAGGAGATATCGGCCTGGGTGTGATCACATGCATGTGGGCTTATCAGAAGTTTCACGAGGGTCAAGAGCCTGAGGGTGTCCATGAGCGGGGCCAGTGGCTTGCCGGGATCTACCATGAAGCCAATACACTGCTTACCCCCAAGGATGATGAGACGGCTGAGGAGCGCGAACTGCGCGAGCAGTACGATGCAGAGCGAAGGGATATGTTTCGGCGCTGGGACCGCAAGGACCCGGAAGTCCGCGATCTTTGGTTGAAGACGCGCGCGTGGAGTCTGGACGAGCTCCATGAAATTCTACACATCCTGGGCGCTGATATCGATGTCTTTTTCTTTGAGAGCGAGATGGATGAACCAGCCAAGGAAATCGTGGAGGAGCTCATTTCCCTGGGTATCGCCGAAGATGAGCGGCCCGACGGTACAGTATTTGTGAAGATTGATGAAAAGCTGGGATTGAAAAAGGAAAAATATCGCACATCTGTCTTACTGCGCCAGGATGGAACCACGCTTTATTCAGCCAAGGACCTGGCGTTGGCTAAGCGCAAGTTCGAAACCTATGACGTGGATCGGTCTGTCTACGTGGTAGATGTGCGCCAGAGCCTGCATTTCGACCAGGCGTTCAAGATTCTTGAGCTTTGGGGGTTTGAGCAGGCCAAGAAGAGCCATCATCTATCCTATGGATTTGTGACCCTACCCGGGGGGATGATGTCTTCCCGCCTGGGAAACGTGGTGTTATTCATGGATGTCGCCACAGAGGCGCAACGCCGCGTGCTCGACATCATCGCTGAGAAGAATCCCTCGCTCACCGAGGACGAGCGGGCCGTAGTTGCCCGCCAGGTTGGATTGGGAGCGCTCAACTATGCGCTCATCTCAGTGGATAACACAAAAGAAATCGTCTTCGATTGGGAAAAAGTCTTAAGTTTCGAGGGTCAGTCGGCCCCGTACATTCAAAATGCGCACGTCAGAGCCAGTAGCATCCTGAGGAATTCTGAGGGCGTATCCGATCATGCGAGTTTCGATTACGAGTTACTCGAGATGGAATCGGAGCTAATCGAGCGTATCTCCCAGTTCCCAGAGGTCGTCCAGAAAGCCGCTGCAGAATACAAACCCCTCCATATGTCAAACTATGCCTATGAGCTAGCCAGAACTTTCCACACCTTTTATCACTCGGTGCCTGTCTTGCGTTCGGATCAGCGGGAGGCGAGAATTCGCCTGACCGCGGCCGCGAAGCAGACACTTGCCATTAGCCTGCGCCTACTGGATGTCGAGGCCCCAGATCGTATGTAGCGGGGCAGAAAGGAAGAGTTTCAAACTCTAATGGAGCCCGATCGCGTGCTAATCATGGGAGCCGCGGGCCGCGACTTTCACAATTTCAACGTGTACTTTCGAGATAACTCGGCCTACGAAGTAGTAGCCTTCACCGCCACTCAAATTCCAAATATCGATCGTCGGACTTACCCGCCTGAGTTGGCCGGCGAGATGTACCCCAACGGCATTCCGATCTACCCCGAGGACCAGCTCGAAACCTTGATTGAGACAGAGGAGATTTCGCAGGTTATTTTCGCCTACAGCGATATCCGACACACCGACGTGATGCATATCGCCTCCAGGGTTCTGGTTGCTGGCGCTGATTTTCGGCTGATGGGATTGGGATCCACGCTGATTGAGTCTTCAAAACCCGTTGTTTCAATCTGTGCAGCTCGCACGGGAAGCGGAAAGAGCCAGACCAGCCGCAAAGTAGCGTCTATTCTACGAGAGCTCGGCCACAAGCTGGCGGTCGTACGCCATCCCATGGCCTATGGTGATCTGGCGGGCCAGGCGGTGCAGCGGTTTGCCAGTTATGATGATCTCGATCGCTACGCCTGCAGCATTGAAGAACGAGAGGAATATGAGCCACACCTCGCCCAAGGCACGGTGGTTTACGCTGGCGTCGATTACGAAGCGATCCTGAGGGAAGCGGAAAAGGAGGTCGATATTGTCCTCTGGGATGGAGGCAATAACGACTTGCCGTTTTTCAAGAGTGACCTGGCGATTGTAGTGGTGGATCCTCATCGACCAGGCCACGAGTTGAGCTACCATCCGGGGGAAGCAAACGTGCGGGCTGCAGATGTGATCATTATCAATAAGATCGACACGGCCGCGGAAGATGACATCGAGACCGTAAGAGACAATGTCGCGAAATTGAATCCAGAAGCGCAAGTCATCGAAGCCGCTTCTCCGATACAGGTGGACGATCCGGATGCTATTCGTGGCAAACGCGTGATTGTGGTCGAAGACGGCCCCACCCTGACACATGGAGAAATGGCCTTTGGGGCGGGCTGGATCGCGGCCCGTCGATATGGAGCCGAAGAAATTGTGGATCCGCGCCCCTATGCCCAGGGCACCATTTCGGAGACCTATGCCAAATACCCGAACACCGGCGCCGTCTTACCTGCGATGGGCTATGGCGATGAGCAGATGGAAGAACTCGAGCAGACGATCAATGCCGCGGATGCGGAGGTAGTGATCATCGGCACCCCGATCGACCTCGGTCAGCTGCTCGATCTCGATAAGCCCTACCAGAATGTCCGCTATCACTTGGAAGAGATCGGCCAACCCCGCCTGCCGGGGATCCTGAAAGCGCAATTCGGCCGAGGACCGGGAGAGACGTGACCGTAGACGGACCGGTACTCACTTGGGAGGGCAAAGAGGCGGTCCTCCCGCCTCCAATTCGGCTTGTCCAGACCGCTGTCGTCCTTCCCAATGGTGCTCCGGAGGCAGCCGACCGGCGTTTGATCCAGGGCGAGAATCTGGGGGTCATGAGCGCGCTCCTGACGGACTACAAAGGCAAGATTGACCTGATCTATGCCGACCCTCCATTTCTATCTGGTAAGTCGTACCGTGTACGAACAGGCCATAGAGAAGATTCCCGACGACCAAATGACTGGAAGACGGCCGAAGGCTTTCGCGACGAATGGAACGATCGCGCGGAGTATCTCAACATGCTTTATTCTCGACTCCGCTTGATGCACACGTTGCTATCGCACACCGGAACGCTCTACCTGCATTTAGATTGGCACGCGGCGGGATACGCCCGTGTGCTTCTAGACGAGGTTTTTGGCCATGAGCGTCTGCTAAATGAGATCATCTGGACCTATCATGGACCTTCCCCCATCCGAACCGCGTTCAAGCGAAAACACGATACGATCTATGTCTATACGAAGTCCAAGGAGTACACTTTCAATGCCGATGCAGTGCGCATTCCCTACAACGCATCGACGGTCAAGACCTTTTCCTCCGCAAAGGCCGGTTTCGGCAAACGCCCAGACCTGGAGCGTGGAAAAGTGCCTGAAGACTGGTGGTACTTCCCGGTCGTCGCACGAATGCACCGAGAGCGCACTGGCTACCCCACCCAGAAGCCCGAAGCACTATTGGAGCGGATTATCCTCGCCTCAAGCAATCCGGATGACCTCGTAGCAGACTTTTTCAGCGGGTCTGGGACCACTGTAGCGATCGCCAGACGATTGGGCCGTAGATGGCTGGCATGCGACATCTCACCCATCGCAATAAACACGACTCGACGCCGGCTGCTACTCGAGCCAGGTGCGGGAGGCTTCGGCGTCTGGGTGGACAAAGCCAGCCAGGATCAGCATGCTCTGCATCCAAAGATTGATGTCCGGGCCAACAACTTGGATGTGCAGGCACAGCTCACAGATCTCGACCCAGAGGCTCTGACTGCTTTCGAATTGGATTGGAATTTTGATGGCCAGCTGTTTCGCAGTGAAGCTCAATCAATAAGGGGCTGGCGGGAGGAGCGCATCAACATCCGGCTGGACCATTCGTATCCCGAGGCGGGCAGTTACGTGGTTGCTGCGCGCGCGGTGGACACTGAGGGAAAAACCGGCTTAGCCACTGAGCGAGTGCAGGTCGGTTAACGGCGCTCGCGATCGACGTTGAGGGACAGTCCAGCTTCGTCATTGACCGAGTGCACGTCGGTTATCAGCGAAGGTTACCTCTCTTAAAGAAATTGAGCGCACCCAATATTGTGCGCTCGTTGATTCATCAGAACGTTTCGCTCAGTTTGGAAGATCGAATCGGTATCCCATTCCTCGGATCGTATGTAGGAACACGGGCTTGGCGGGATCTAGCTCAATCGCGTGGCGCAGCCAGCTCATATGGACGTCCAGGGTGCGCGTATCTCCTGTGTAGTCGGTTAGCCAAACCTCTCTGATCAGTTTCTTCCGGGTCAGCAGCTTCCCAGGGTTGTGCATAAAAAGCTCAAGCAGTTTTGATTGCTTCGGTGTCAGTCTCGCTTCTCTGCCATTGACGCGAACTTTCCGCTGCGCCAAGTTCAGCTTGACCGGCCCAGCTTGAAGCACATAACGTTCATCTCCTGGAAGGAGCCGAATCACGCGGTTCACCAGCTTGCGAGGTGTGAATGGTTGAACAAGCGTTACGCTAGATCCGTTAGCAGGATCGGGACGAGTGCCACTTGGGGATATGAGGATGATGGGAATGCCATTCAGGCCCGCGCTTGCAGCCCGGGACATCCGAGACCCACTCGTTCGCATCGAGGCAGCATCCAGTACTAACACATCCGGAGAGGTTTTGGCTGCAGCGCTGATTCCTTTATCGACTTTGTGATGGACGGTGACATCGAACCCTTTTTTCTCGAGCGCCGAGGCGAATGAGGGAGCAGTCGGGCGACCGCTCTCGATCAGTAGGATTTTCGCTATCGCCATTAAGTGAAATCCCCAGCTAAAAGAACTCGGCAGCGGGGACTGTTCACGCTGCCTGTGATGGTCATTATACATGAGCGACATTGGTGCATCAATGAGACTTTAGTTGGGCAGTTTGGAGTTGCCTAAATCCTTAAGTGAGTGTAATTGCGTGCTCGAGCGGATACGACTGATTCCGCCTCCCTCAGCGCGATCGCGGCCGCCGGTAAAACCTCTGAACGGTCTTTCACCAAGCCGACCCATCACCGAGTCCGAGTAAGCCACCGGACCGGCCCATAAAGCCAATGGGCTGAGATCCTCGCGCAGCAAATCCGAGCCATATTTCCATTCGCTGCGGATGAGCTTTCTGCCAATCTGTGCCGCGGCCTCTTCGATTTCACGCTCGCGCCCCGATGCGCGACCGCCCGCGCCCAACACCCAGACTGGAAGTCGAGAAGGGTCGTTGAAATACTCGAGGTGCGCCCATTCCTCGACTTCTTGCGACGACGCAGATTGGCCCGCAGCCTCAATAACCTTCGCAGCAGCAAACATCGCTGCTCCGCGAACGGGCCCAGAGCCCAAGAATAAGATAGGTTGAGACGGGTCGATCTGCTGCGCGGCATCACGTCCGATCGCCGACTCGCCCTCCCCCCATTCTGCTAAGGCCTCAGGTAATCCGCTCAGATAATTATCAATTTGATCTTGGAGGCCGCTATTAGCCAGCTGGGCTCCGATCGCATAACCGGCCATAAGCGCTGCGAGGTAGCTGATAAGCCCGGGTCCCTCAGGGTATTCAGGCAGGTCGAGAACAAATACTCCGTTGGCCATGGTGGCAAGGGTGCTATCTGGATCGGCCGTTATTCCGAGGGTCTGTGCCCCCAACTCCTGAGCAAGGCGCATCGCCTCGATGGTACGGGCGGTTTCCCCCGAAGCTGAAATTCCCGCCACCAAAAGACCTTTACCCACCGAGCGAGGAATCGTGTATCGTGCGGCTTCCATCGCGTGAAGACCCCGCGCGGTATGACCCGTCCAATTCGCAAAAGCATAGGAGAGAGCATAGGCCGCGTGATGTGAGTCGCCGCAGCCGCAGAGAATGAGTTCCTGGAAGTCTACAGTGAGAACTCGAGCGGCGCGTTTTCTAGCTTGAGGCCAATAATCCTGGATGAAGTGGGCTGCTGATGCTGATTGAAGAGCTAGTGAAGTGGGCAAGTCAGTATAATGCGAGGATGTCCGTCCGCTACCTCATCATCGGAGGGCTACGGGAAGATTATTGTATCACCCACGATGGTCAGGCTCGATCGGGCGTGCTCGGCGGGAACGCCGTGTATGCAGCCACGGGTGCGGCACTGTGGTCGGACTCAGTTGGGCTTCTCGGCCGCGTGGGCTCCAACTTCCCAACAGAGTGGATAGAGCAGATCGCGGAATCTGGACTGGATACGACCGGCATCAAGGTACTTTCTGATCCGCACGACACCCGAACCTTCTATGCCTATCTTTCCCTCGAGGAACGAGTTGATACAGATCCAAACTTGCATTATCAACGAGCGGGGATTCCCGTCCCGAAAGCGTTGGCTGATTACGTCTCCTCAACCGAGGGCCAGCGATCGAAAGATAGATTCGGACCGCTTGCACTCCGGCCCGAGGACCTTCCAAGTGCTTCGGGAATGGCAGCGGCGGCTCACCTTGCCCCAGGAGATTACCTCACTCACAGCATCGTCCCAGCCCGATTGCGCGAGCTGGGGGTTGGCACGGTAATGGTTGATCCCTCTGCCCGATATATGGAGCCCGAGTTTCGAAAAGAGTTACCAGATCTCCTGAAAGGACTTGCAGCTTTCCTACCCAGCGAATCTGAGGCTACATCCTACTTTCAGCCGCGGCCGCCTGATCTCTGGGAGATGGCCGAGAGCCTGTCCGAGCTTGGCTGCCCGATTGTTGGCATAAAGCGCGGCGGGGCAGGAGTGTACCTCTGGGATCAGGTGAGCCGTCGGCGACTTCATATACCAGCCTATCCATCGCGAGTTGTTGACGTTACGGGGGCTGGAGACGCCTTCTGTGGTGGATTCTTGGTAGGTTTGAATGAGACCGATGATGTTCTTGAGGCCGGCTTGAGAGGGAGCGTTTCTGCTTCGCTCGCAATTGAAGGCGCCGGCGCACTCTATGCAATGGGTGCGGCACCCGGTCTGCCGCAGGCTAGGCTCGAGGCACTTCGACCCATGGCGCGCCTGATCTAGCTATGGATCTTGATCGCTGGATCGAATGCACGCTCAACATTCAATCCATTCCTTCCCCGACGTTTGGTGAAGCTGAGCGAGCAGATTTCCTCAGAACCCGGTTCGAAACACTGGGCGTGACTCAGCTGGACCGGGATGATATCGGCAACTTGTTCGCCCGAATTCCCGGGGATAACGCCCCTCCACTAATCGTTTCTGCCCATCTCGACACTGTATTTTCGGGACATACTGATCTGACCCACCGCAGAACCCGAACGCGGTTGATTGGTCCGGGTGTCGGAGACAATTCTGTGGCGTTGGCGGCGCTGGTGGAACTTGGTGAGGACCTTCAGAAGGTGGGTCTGGCAGGTGACGTTTGGCTGGTGGCTAATGTGGGCGAGGAGGGTCTGGGCAACCTGCGCGGAATGAGGGAGGTCGTGGCCAGGTTCGGGGAAAAGGTCACTGCGTACATTGTCTTAGAAGGGATGGCTCTGGGGCATATTTATCACCGCGCACTCCCTGTGCGAAGGTATCGCATTACATGTCGCACCGAAGGGGGTCACTCCTGGATTCATGCCGGCCGGACATCCGCCCTGCACAAGCTAATTGAGGTAGGGGGAAAAGTTCTAAACATGAGGGTCCCTGTTGACCCTCGCACGACGCTGAACATTGGCCGCGTTGAGGGGGGGCGCTCCATCAACAGCATCGCTGATCTGGCCGTGCTTGAAATTGACGTGCGATCAGAATCGGAGACCACTTTGAAGGAATTGGATAAGCAATTGAGGAATCTAGTCAGAGATGTCCGCCGTGGAGATGCGGAGATAGAACTGACTCCAGTGGGATCCCGCCCGGGTGGCGAATTATCGTCCGACCACCCGCTTGTACTGGCGGCCCTCAACTCACTTGGAAAAACAGGCGAACCGGATGCATACCTTGAATTCGGCTCAACGGATGCCAGTGTTCCCCTCAATCGGGGCATTCCTGCGGTCTGCGTAGGGATCACGAAGGGCGGTGAGGCTCATACCATCCGCGAGTATATTGAGATACGGCCCATGCGAAGGGGTTACGCTGCGGTCCTAGATCTCATCGAAACTGCCTTTTCGCTTAACGGCAAATCGACCTGAACGGCGCGGTGAATTCTCAGGGGGTCGGCGATGAGGGAGGACTGTCCTCGACTGAAAATTGGGACGATACAATCCAACGCCTCCCAAGAAACATCTGAATCTCATATTTACCGGGGAGCCACCCCTCTTCGGGTCGACATTCCGTATAGCCGTATCCGCCGGTTCCTCCATCCCAAGGTTTTGTCTCTGAGCACACGATCTGGGAATCTAAGTACCAAATTGCAGTCCAGCGCACTCCGTCATCCAGGAAATCGTACGTAAAAGCCCCGTACAGAATATCGATCGGATTTTCAAAACCTGTGTTCGGACCGATAGCTCGATTCAGAACATCCAAACTTCGACTGATCTCAATTGAGCTGAATACGGCCTGCGGGCGAGGTGTAATGGTCTCTCTGAACAACACGGTCAAGCCTTCAGGGATTTCGGGAGAGGGGGTAACAGACGGAGTAGGTGTAATGCTGGCGGTAGAGGTGATGGAGGCTGTTGGAGTAATGGAAGGAGTTAAGGTCAGCGTCGGCGTAGAGGTTACCGATGGTTCTGGCGTGCTTGAGGGAATGGGTGTCACGATCACTGCCACGGCCTGCGATCCGAACAACCTTGTTATCAGTCCGAAGAAGCCCAGGGCAAATCCAAGCAGGATGAGCCGCCACCCTTCCCTTATTCGCAGTTGGCGGAGGCCAAAAAAGGGAATCTCCTGAGCTCCACGCAGCCTGCGCCATCCAAGCCAAAGAAATATGGGCATGGATAGCGAGAGCACGGCAACCAAGATGGCGATGGAGGAATCAATCGGTCCCAGGTGGAATTCTCCGATCGGCTATTTGATTTTAGACCGCTGAGATATGGGGCTGGCTGGGATCCAGAGACTTCGCTACGGCGTCGTCAGCGAACGGTAAAGTAGCTGAAATGGAACTGGATCTTGCCCTCTCTCAGACCCAGTGTATCGTTTCCGTCAATAACCTGTCCACGAGAGCTTTGCGCGGTCCAAGTGTAATGCCGAGTGCTCCCCGTGCCGGCCTTTCCGGTGATCATGAACTTGCCGTTGGGCAATGTTTCGTGGAATAGCTTGCCGTACCAATCCGCGATTGCCTGGCGCGAGAAAACTGTTCGCTTTCCAGTGACATGCGCTGCATTCTCGGCATATAGCCCAGCCACGAGGTCCCGGTCATGTTGGTTCAATCGTCCGATCAAGCGCTCTGGCATGTCGGCCAAAGGAGGATCGGTGGGCCAGTCGAAATCTGACACAGCCCTCCAGAGATCATTGTAAGCAGGCCGGGTACCCACATCCCAACTCCAGGCATTTGCGGCGCTGAGGCCCATTTCCTTAGCTTTCGCAAAGAAGCGCGTGGTCTCCTCCGCTGAGGGGCGCCAATCACCTCTTCCATAAATTGGAGCGGTAGGGATGATCGGCCGCGCTGGGTTGAGGGCCATATACTGTTCGACACAAATCTCAAGTTGCGTTTCGGGGTTGTGGCGTTGTTCGTAGTAGACCTGCGGCATGGCGTAATCGCATCCAGCAAGAAATTCAGCGAATGGCAATGTCCGATGAAGTTTAGGGAATCTGTAGGTGCTTAGCGCAATGGGCAGATCGGGTAGCGCCGCCCTGAGCTCATTCATGTATCGCGTGGCGGCGGTCCGCTTGCTGGTCGACTGATATTCGGCCTCGGCATCAATTACCAAACCATCCATCCCGAGCGCTTTCGTCCGCTGGATGGCAAGATGAGCCTCTCCAATCGGATTGCGGCCGCGGACATATTGCCAGCCCCATACTTCGATCCCTTCCTCCTTCAAGGTTCGCAACACTGGAGGAATCAGATCGACTTTGGTATTGGGATCAAGGTTATAGCTCCAGTAATCTCCATCCGCGATCTTAATGAGCACGTGAGACAGTCCAGCAGCCTTGGCTTTGGCTGCGATGACCTCAGGATCACCGCCGTCGCACTTCCAGAGCTGCCAAATAAATAACCCCTTGCCGCGCAGTGTCATTGCGAATCCTCCACGGACCGCTTGCTCAAACTGTCCGCGCGCCTCAACGCCCTTTGCCCATATTTCTCCCGGATCTCGTCAACTGCTTTTAGCAATTTGTGGTCCTGCTCCCAACTTTGATCAAACAGCTCGAGCTGGCGCATTGGAGGCCCCAAATCTGCGATACCGACCCCCAACAACCGTACCGCCTTGCCTGACCGCCAGTTGTCTGCAAAAAGTTTAAGAGCGGCGGCGTAGATTTCTCCATCCTGGTCTGTGGGTTGGCTAAGCCGCATTTGCCGTGTAAAGGTGGAGAAATCAGGCCATCGCAGCTTGATGCGCACCGTCGAACCCACCATTCCTGCTCTCCGAACCCTGGTTCCCACTCGCTCACTTAGGTGAAGCAGGTGGCGGCGCAATTCCTGCATGGTTTCAACATCCTTTGGGAAGGTCCTTTCGGCAGATACCGAGTGCCGATCATGCAGCTCCTGAACAGGTCGATCGTCTATCCCCTTTGCCTTTGATGCAAGATCCATGCCTCGTGAGCCAAATAGGTCCTGGAGGCGAGGCTCAGGCATAGCTGCAAGATCCCCTATCGTTCGGATACCTAGTTTCGCAAATCGCTTCGACGACTTGGGTCCCACACCCCACATCATGCTCACCGGAAGCGGTGCCAGGAACGTTGCCTCCTTTCCAGGAGGCACAACCACGAGGCCCCTTGGCTTACCAACCTCGGTTGCGATCTTAGCGACAAGCTTATTCGTCGCAATTCCCCATGAAGTCGGCAATTTGAAACGTTCTAAGATTGCAGCTTGCATCTCCGATGCCGCTTGCTCCCCACCCCGTGGATCATCGCTGGCGTCCAAAAAGCCTTCATCGATCGAGATCTGCTGCATGACGGGAACTGCCTCGCGCAGGAAACGCATGACCTGACGGGAATGCTCGGAGTAATCTGAGTGGTTGGAGCTCACTACGATGAGGTCTGAATGCAGCCTGAGGGCGCGCGACATCGGCATCGCTGATTTGATGCCGTATTTGCGTGCGGGATAGGAGGCAGAGGTAACTACCCCTCGGCCTTCCGGGCTGCCTCCTACGACGAAAGCCTTGCCGCGCAAATCTGGATTGCGAATTTCTTCCACGGAGCAGAAGAAGGCATCCAAATCGACGTGGAGTATCTGCCTCAATTCAAACCTATCCCTCTGGATTAGACACGACCGGGTGAAGTAAGATTATGCCCGAAGGGGAGCGAAGGGCACCGAAGGGTATCGAAAGAGCATTGAGAAGCACGGTCGGGGGCATATAGGCACCTCACGGGCTTCAGAGAGCACCGTACAGGTGACGAAGAGCATCGCATAGGCATCCCCCGCGAAAGAGCATCAATGGCGACACGACAAGAAGCCGCGCTGTCGAAACTGGAAAGCAATCCGAGAGTCAGTAGGATCCGACTCATTGTGGCTCATGATGCCTGTCCCGCTTGTCGGCGGCAGGAGGGCGAATATGACAAGGGGCATGTCCCAGAACTTCCTACGCGGGGTTGCTCTCATCCCCTAAAATGCCGCTGCTTTTACGAACCCACGCTAACCGAAATCTTTCCATAATCAACCTAGATTAAGCAGCCGATAACGAGCAATCTCGAGAGCTTCGGCTTCGAACGAAGTTCCAGAATCAACCTAGATCAAGCAGCCGATTATGAGCAGACTTCAGAACTTCGGCTTCGGACGAAATTCCAGAATCAACCTAGATCAAGCAGCCGATTACGAGCAAACTTCAGAGCTTCGGCTTCGGACGAAATTTCGGCTTCCACCTGCTTCTCAGCAATTGCTGCCAGCAGTTCTCCAATGATGGGCCCTGGACTTAGATTGAGCGCAGTTGCAAGCTCGTCCCCACGTAATAGTTGGAGAGGGTTCACGATCTGGTCCCGCTTCTCGAACCAAGCCTCAAACAGCCTTCGAGCAACACTGACCTGTACTTCCCACAAGTCTTGGGTTGGCGATTGTGCGAACGAGATCGCCAGGTACAGCATAGCCGCCTCAATTCCAGCCGCTCCGCAGTCCCGAAAGTAACGGTGTGCCGCCAGATCGGTAATCCTGCTCTCCATGGCACGTGCTCGGACGCGACAACGCGTGATAGACCGGGCCAGTGCGGCTTCTGCCTCGCTATAGCGCAATTCACGCGCACTCAAGTATGCAGACTCATGAGCGTTCTCGGTTAAGCAGTGCAATGCTGCCAGGAATAGAATCTGACTGGAACGGTGACCGCCCGTCAGGGTCGAGCTGAGGTGATGCGCTAAGCTAGACCGATAACGGCCGAGCTTCAAGGAAAGTTCGGCGAGGGGAAGATTTCCCACCCGGTCCGGTATAAACCCACCCGCCACGGCCCCCATAAATCCAGCCAGTTTGTCGACAACGCTCAAAGTACGATCCCATACATTGGACGTCAGCGCGGCTTGCTTTGGCAAGACACTCTGCAACAATTCCAAACGGCGCATAAGCCGCATGGCGGTGGCTATCCACTCGGGCTCGAGCATTTTTGAAAGTTCATCTCGTCGTCGTTCTGCCGCACAATCAGACAGACTGTCGGCAGATTGGCGAACCTGCTCCTTAGTTTGATTTTCAAGCCGTAGCGTCAGGCTGGCGGACAGGCGGATCGCCCGGAGCGAACGAATGGCGTCTCTTTTGATCGAGTCGGTCGCACAAGCCCGAAGCACCTTGTCTTTGAGGTCCTGAAGGCCTTCCAGAGGGTCGACGAGTCGATCCGGGTCGTCCAGGCCAACTGCCATCGCATTCATGGAGAAGTCTCTGAGTCGAAGATCACCCTCTAGCGTCGGCGCCCTAAGGCGAGCAAAATCGAGGGTTCGCTGCTCGGGAAGCATCACCCGCGCGGTGTCTCGCTGCTCGTCCAGTACGTAGCAGGGAACTGCAAGCGCGTCCGCCAGTTCCCGTGCAAGGGAAATGGCGTCACCGTCCACGGCAAAATCGAGATCAGGTTGATCTAGTTCGAGGAAATGGTCGCGCAGCGCGCCACCGACCAGCCAAACTTGTTGATCGTTGGATTTCGACCGAATGAGGGCGGCCAGGTCTGATTGCAGGAGTTGTTCAACTAGCGTCGGCAAACTCGGAAACTTTATCGTGGCGAAGAACGCCGATGAAAGGCAGGTTGCGATAGTATTCATCGAGATCCAGGCCATAGCCGAATACGAACTTATTCGGAATCTCAAATCCACGGTAGTCGATAGGGACCTCGGACTCCCTCCGCTCAGCCTTATCCAGCAGCGTGCACACCTTCAAGGATTTCGGTCGGCGCAGATTGAGCAGCTCGAGGACCGAGGCGATCGTGTTCCCACTATCGATAATGTCCTCGACCAGTAGCACATTGCGCTCCGCGATGGAGGTCGTCAGATCAAGGGTAATCCGCACCTGGCCCCTTGTTTGCCGAGCGCCGGCACCGTAAGAAGACACGGCCATAAAGTCGATGATGTGCGGAACGGTGATCTCGCGCATTAGATCAGTGAGAAATAGCACTCCACCACGCAAGATGCATATCAGCAGCAGATCCTGGCCTTCATAATCGGCACTGATTTCCAGGCCAAGCTCGCGGATTCGGTTCTGCAGCTGCTCCTCACTGATCAGGATCTCCTCCAAATACTCCTGGTAATCCATCATTCGGGCAGCTCGTGGTGCTCGCGGCAGCGAGCTTCGTACAACTCGCTTGCGCCAACCACGATGATCGGGTCTGAGGCACGCGCAGGCGCATTGTCAATCAGACGTTGTGTCCGAGTGGCTGGCTTCCCGCATATCATGCAAATTGCATGCAGCTTATCGACCCGCTCCGCAGTCGCCATGAGTCGGGGCACCGGACCAAAGGGGTTGCCCCGAAAGTCCGTATCCAGACCAGCAACAATCACCCGCCTGCCTTCATCTGCCATATCTCGACAAACTTTCAAGATCATGTCGTCGAAAAACTGGGCCTCATCAATTGCAACTACGGTCGTGTCTCCATCAATCTTCTCGGAGATTGCCTCCGCGTTTTCAATTGGCGTGGCTTCAAATTGTCCACCTGCATGTGAGATGAGCATCTCGGCGTCATACCGATCGTCGATGCTTGGCTTGAAGACCTGCACCTTCTGACGAGCGATGGTGGCGCGTCTGAGGCGCCGGATCAACTCGTCCGTCTTTCCGCTAAACATTGATCCCGTAATCACTTCCATTGAACCTGTCAAATTTCACGTCCCTCAGATACGAAAAAGGCAGGTGCCCAGGCACCTGCCTTGAGTTTACTTCAAAGCTGTAGCGTTAGACCTGTGGCTCCTCTGAGAACTCGGGCAATACGAAACCACGCGATTTCATTCGGCGCTTTAGATCCGACAGGCTCTTACGCCCAAAATTATCAATTTCAAGAAGCGCCATGTCACCCTGCTTCATCAACTCCAGCGCTTGGCCCACCTCTATGATCCCTGCTTTTTCAAGTGCGGTCTGCGCTCGTTTACCGATCTCGAGTTCTAGAATCGGGGTGTCAGGAGAGCTCTTGGATGCCTCCCGATCCTTCGCATCCTGAATGTATCCTTCTCGGGCCTCCAGCTTGCGGTAGAAGCGATCGACCTGACCCTCGGTATCAACGATGCGCTGCTCCCCAGTGTAGAAGGGATGACAATCAGAGCAAACGTCGGTGTGAATCATTTCGACCGTGGAGCCCGTTGTCCACGTGTTTCCGCAGGAACAAACCACCGTGGCCTCAGTGAAGTACTCTGGGTGGATTCCTGGCTTCATTTGGCAGCCTCTAACACGTTGACCCGCTTCTTACCTCCGCGGGCGAAGTCATACATGACGGTGCCGTCGCGGGTGGCAAAGAGCGTATCATCCGAACCCTTGCCCACATTCAGCCCTGGATGGATGCGCGTGCCCCGCTGGCGAACGAGGATATTTCCCGAACGTACCAGCTGGCCGCCATATCGCTTCACCCCTAAACGCTGCGACTGACTGTCGCGTCCGTTGCGGCTTGATCCTCCACCTTTTTTATGTGCCATCTGACAATCCCTTAATCTTTCTTTGCTGCCTTCGGTTTGCCTGTGCTTTTCTTCGTAGAAGCGCTTGTGCTTTTCTTCGTAGAAGCGCTTGTGCTTTTCTTTGTAGATGCGCTTGCGCTTTTCTTTGTTGCAGAACTTTCGCTCTTTTTAGACGAAGTCTTGCCCGCGGCAGTCGTCTTGGATGAGGTCGACTTGCTCTTAGTTTCAGTTTTCTTCTTTGGAGGTGCCGTCGGCAATCCAACACTTTCGATCTCTACATGGGTAAGCAGCTGCCGGTGTCCCTGCGTGCGTCGATAGCGCTGCTTGGGCTTGTACTTGAAGACCGTGATCTTCTTGCCCTTCGGATGGTCCTGAATCTTTCCCTTAACGCTTGCGCCTTTGACGAACGGCGCGCCAACTTCCACTTTCTTCCCATCGGAGACTAGCAAGACATCCTTGAAGACGACCTGTTTGCCAACTTCAAGCGACATTCGGTCTACCTCAATGAGGCTTCCCTCCTGCGCCAGATATTGCCTTCCGCTGTGTTCGACGATAGCGTATTTCATACGGTGTAGTTCATACCTTGCGACGGAACATTATAAAGGCCGGCAAAACGCGGTGTCAACCTCCATGCACTTGGCGTTCTTCGCGCTACGTGCACAATCCCCAGAAGTTTGCAACCTCCGGGGATCGTTTGCTCGTAAGGCTCTGGTGGCTGGCTATTTAGTCAGCCGCAACCATTTCCGCCTCGGGAACCTCCACGACTTCGCCTTCTGGCTCTGGTTCTGGTTCTGGTTCTTCCTCTTTCGTCGGCTCGCGCTCACCATCTATGCGCTCGTCATGGAGCACGACTTCTTCGCCAGGGAAACCCGTTCCAGCGGGAATTAGCTTCCCGATTATCACGTTTTCCTTTAACCCTCGCAGGTAGTCCACCTTGCCTTCAATGGCTGCCCCGGCCAAGACCTTGATCGTGTGCTGGAACGAGGAGGCCGACAAGAAGGATTCGGTGCTTAATGAAGCCTTGGAGATACCGAGGAGAATTTCGGTGGATCGAGCGGGCGACTTCCCTTCCTGCAGGATTTGCTCATTCAGGCGCAGCAAATACCGGCGATCAATGAGATCACCCGGTAGCAGGTCTGTCTCCCCAGGATGCGAAATCTGTACCTTCGATAGCATCTTGCGAAGGATCACTTCGAAGTGCTTGTCATTGATGTTTTGTCCCTGCGATCGATAGACCTGCTGAACTTCCGTCAACAGATAAAGCTCGCACGCCTCACGACCCAAAATCCGTAGAATGCGGTGCGGATTTAGCGAACCATCCGTCAATTGATCCCCTGCCTTGACCTTGTCTCCATGCTTCACGAGCAGCCGAGCGCTCGCCGGGACGTCGTAATCAACCTGATCGTTCAGTTCATAAGAGATCGTAACGACACGGTCCTCTACGTTGGCCTTGCCCCCATGGCTTGCCGTGATCTGCGAGTCGCCGCGGCTTGCGATAAGATCACCCGCCTCTAGCTCATCGCCGCTCTCGGTCTGGAGCGACCAATTTCCCGGGACTTTGTAATCATCATGCAGCATCTGACTGATTTCGATGTGAACAACCCGCTGTCCATCAGGGGTATCTGGAGTAAGGATCTCAACCGTTCCTTCGATTTCGGAAGTGATCGCCTCACCCTTGGGCTTTTTCCGCGCCTCGAATAATTCTTCGACGCGGGGGAGGCCGGTTGTGATATCGGCACCGGCCGCAACGCCACCGGTGTGGAAAGTCCGGAGCGTCAGCTGTGTGCCAGGCTCTCCAATGGATTGGGCAGCTACGATTCCAACCGCTGCCCCCAGCTCCACCCTCTTGCCTCTGCCCAGATCCATACCGTAGCAATCAGCACAGAGCCCGAATTGCAGCTCACAGGTTACCGGTGAGCGAACTACAACTTCTTCAGGTAATGCGTCCCCGATTCGCTGAGCCGCCTTCCCGTCCAGCAACTTTCCGCGACGATAGATCACCTCGCCAGTACCTGGATCTGCCACGGCCTTAGCCAACACACGGCCAATCACACGCGAGGTAAAATCTTGACCGGCGACATCGTCGGCCGATCGCAGCACTATTCCTAGTTCCGTCCCACAATCTTCCGAATTGATGATCACGTCCTGTGCAACGTCCACGAGGCGACGCGTTAGGTAGCCGGCATCGGCCGTGCGTAGGGCCGTATCCGTGAGACCCTTGCGGGCACCGTGAGTGGAAATGAAATACTCGAGTGTGTTCAAGCCGTCTCTGAAATTGGACCGAATGGGGAGCGGGATGATCCGGCCGGAAGGGTCGGCCATTAAGCCACGCATTCCAGCTAGCTGTGAAATCGGCCCAAATCCTCCCTTGGTAGCACCGGATATGGCCATCACGCTTAGATTCCCAGCGGGATCCATCCCGGCTCGCACAGCGGCCGCAACCTCAGCTGTCGTCTCTTGCCATAGCTCGATGATGCGCTCATTTTGCTCTTTTTCGGTGAGCAGTCCACGCTGGTAGTCGCTTCGCACGGCTTCTGCCGCTTCCAACGTCCGCGCGACGATCTCACCTTTCTCTTCCGGTACAGTGATGTCTGACACCGAAATTGAGGTTCCAGATTGACTGGCGTAGGCGAAACCAATATCCTTGATGGCGTCCACAACTGCTGGAGTGCCATCTTCTCGGAGTTGATGATAAATCTCGCCAACCAGCGCCTGCATGGCCTCCTTATCGAGGACCTTGTTGACGAAGCGCAATTCCTCCGGAAGGACGCTATTGAAAATAACGCGACCCACCGTGGTGTCCACCACGCGCAACTCTGCATCTTCCATGCGAACACCATCATCGTCATACCAAGTGGCGATTTGAAGCTTGATGGGAGCATGTAGATCGACTTGACGCAGGGCCCAGACCATCTCCACTTCTTCTACACTGGCGAAGGCTCGGCCTTCACCCTTCCGACCCTTGCCTTCCACCTGCATGGTCAAGTAGTACACCCCCAAGACCATATCCTTGGAGGGAGTCACAATTGGCTCTCCGTCCGCAGGCTTAAGCAGGTTCACGCTAGCCAGCATCAGTTCACGAGCTTCCGTAACCGATCGGCTGGATAGTGGCACATGCACCGACATTTGGTCGCCATCAAAGTCCGCATTGAATGCGGAGCATACAAGTGGGTGCAATTGGATAGCCTTGCCCTCCACAATGACTGGCTCGAAGGCCTGGATCCCCAGGCGGTGCAGAGTGGGAGCTCGATTTAGGAGTACGGGTCGATCCTTGATGACTTCTTCTAGAACCTCCCATACTTCCGGGCGCTCGCGTTCGATGATGCGCTTGGCACCCTTGACATTGGCCGCATAGTTATAAAGCACCAATTTGGAGATCACGAACGGCCGATATAGCTCAAGAGCCATAGTCTTGGGAAGACCGCATTGATAAAGCTTCAAGTTTGGGCCGATCACAATCACCGATCGCCCCGAATAGTCCACGCGCTTTCCAAGCAGATTCCTGCGGAAGCGACCCTTCTTACCTTTCAGCATGTCGCTGAGCGACTTCAACTCGCGGCGGCCTCGCCGCGAAAGGGCCTTGCCGCGCTGCGCATTATCAATAAGCGAGTCCACCGCCTCCTGGAGCATCCGCTTCTCGTTTCGAACGATGACGTCCGGTGCGCCCAACTCGACCAGCCGCTTCAGACGATTGTTACGGTTGATGACTCGGCGGTAGAGATCGTTTAGATCGGATGTAGCAAATCGTCCCCCATCGAGCTGAACCATCGGCCGCAGGTCGGGTGGGATAACGGGCAATACGGTCAGAATCATCCACTCCGGTTTGTTCCCCGACCGGCGGAAGGCCTCAACAACTGCGAGCCGCTTCGTGGCCTTTTTCCGCCGCTGCTTGCTCTTGGTGGTACGGACCTCTTCCCAAAGCTCGACCATGAGCTTATCCAGATCCAGGCGTTGAAGAATATCGTAGAAAGCTTCGGCACCCATGTCGGCCCGGAACACCTGCCCCCAGCTCGACTTCAGCTCCCGGTATCGGGTCTCGCCAAGAAACATCATCTGGGTTATGCCTTCGAGTTCCTCGCGCTCCTTCACCAATTCCTCGATCTGCGCTAGGTTTTCCTCCTGGGGAACACCCTTGACTTGCTCGATCTCACGATCCGCAACTTCTTTGACCTCTTCGATTTCCACCTCGACAATATCGACTTTCTCATCGAACTTCACCTTTGCGGAGGCTTCGACTTTTTCCAGTTGTTCGCTAACGATCTTTTGAACGACCGCGATGTGATCCTTGGAGATCGTCTCACCCTTCTCGGCAATTTGCTGATCGACAGCTTTGAAAACGATTGACACGCGAATCGTCTTGCCAGACTTATCACGTAGATCGCGCTCGAGTCGCTGACCTTCTCGAATGATGGGGGCTATTTGCTCGGCGACTTCCTCTTCGTACGCTAACTTTAATGCCTTTAGCTCGGCCTTCAGTTCGTCTAGCTTTTCCGTCTTTTGAGTACTGATTTCCTCCAACCGCGCGTCAACCGCATCATGCTGATCCTGCTGCTGGCCCGAGATCTGCTCGTCAATTCGCGCAATTGCTTTGCGGCGGGCATCCTCGTCGACATGCGTCACGATGTACTGTGCGAAATAGAGCACGCGATCCAGATTTCGCCGAGAAATATCAAGAAGCAAACCAAGGTAGGAAGGGACGCGGCGGGTATACCAAACGTGCGCTACCGGAGCAGCTAAAGTAATGTGTCCCATCCGCTCACGGCGCACTGAGGCGCGAGTCACTTCCACGCCGCATTTCTCGCAGGTAATACCTTTAAATCGGATGTTCTTGTACTTGCCGCAGTAGCATTGCCAATCTTTGGTGGGGCCAAAGATCGCTTCGCAAAATAATCCGTCCTTTTCAGGACGTAACCGCCGGTAGTTGATGGTCTCCGGCTTCAACACCTCGCCATAAGACCAGCTACCTATGATCTCTGGCGAAGCAAGACTGATGCGTAACGCTCGAAACCTTTTAGATTCCACGCGTTGACCTCCGCTTTATGTAAAGGCTAGTCGATCGACGGATTTCGAACAAACGTGCTAGCATCGCCACAAATGAAACCAGCGCTCAAGCTCACTGGCTTTGAGCGCTGTCACTCACAAAACTCGCGGCGATCCTTTGCCATGTAACCCTAAATTATACGCCGTGATTCATAAAAGTCAAGAACGCTCTGTGCCCCTTGAAGCGACTTGTTTTTGTGGAACGAGCATGGGAATGGCGATGGTGAACTTGCTTCCCATACCTAACCGACTTTCGACGCTCACCCTCCCATGATGCTGTTCAACAATCGACTTGACAATCGCCAAACCAAGCCCTGAACCCTTGGTGTCGTCCTTGCCGAGTCTAAAGAATTTCTCAAATAGCCTGGGCTGATCGGCGGGGGCGATGCCAACCCCCGTATCTTCCACTTGAATGATCTGTCGACCGTCCACCTGCTCGGCCCGCAATATGACTCGGCCGCCAGAATCCGTGTACTTGATGGCGTTGTCCACAAGGTTGGATACGGCTTGACGCAGCAGCATCGGATCTGCCTGCAGGGGCCGCATCGCATCATCGAGCTCGATCTCAAGTGAAACTCGCTTATTGAGCGCTTGCGGTCGGAAGGTTGTGAGGATGTCTTGAGCTATGAGAGGAATTTCTACTGGCTCGGGCGAAAGGCCGATCCCAGTTTCAATTCGCCCCAAGTCCAGAAGGTCATCCACCAACTTACTCATGCGGTCAACGCTGGTCAGGATCTTGTCCAGAAATTCCTGCTGCTGCTCATTGACCGGTCCCACATTCGACAGCATCGTCGTATAACCACGCATCAGGGTGAGCGGCGCGCGCAGATCGTGGCTGACTGTCGATACGAACTCTGACTTAAGCGTATCGAGGATTTTGAATTGAGTCACATCCGACAACACGCAAACTCGCCCCGTCTGGCCGCCAGGCACTTCGGATGCCACAGCGTAGAGTACTCGACCGCCTTCGGCCTTAATCTCTATCGCCTGCTCGCTCATTCTGGGCCGAGTCAGAAGCTTCTTAAGCTCAGGTGGCCCGATCGCGTCATCGATCGGCCTGCCTACCATTTCGTCAGCCCGCCCGGTCAATACTGCCTCGGCAGCTGGATTGGCCAGCGATATCCGACCCTCGGAGTCCGTGACAATCACCGCATCTGGAGTCGAATCCAGAATGGTCATCAACCGACTTCGCTCCTGCTCCGCACGATGGTATAGACCTACGTTAGCAAGCGATATGCCAAGTTGGCTGGCGAAAATAGTGAGCAGTTTGGTTTCCGAGGCCGCGAACGCTCGGGGGGTGCGGTAGCCGAGCCACAGCGCGCCCACGAACTCATCCTCATGTGAGACCGGAATCGCGATCAGAGACTCTAAACGGTCCAAAACATCCGCCATATCAAGCACCGCACCTGCCCTGGAAGGATTCTCCAATGCAAATTGCCCGCGGGAGCGTGAAAGTCTCACGATTCCAAGATCCAGGCTCCCCCACCCTCGCCCTCCATGACCAGCTTGGTACGACCCGGACTCCAGCACCAGCCGCACGGTTTCAGCCCCGGTCAAATCTCGAATTTTCCCGAGCACCTCTGGCAGCGCTTGATCGAGGTCGAAGCTCTCGGACATGCTTTGACTGGTTGATAGCAGCAGATTGAGTTCGTCCAATCGCGCTTTTAAGCTGATCCGCATTCGCTCGAAAGAGGTCGATAGCCGGCCAATCTCATCCTCACCCTTCCCGGAAATATGACGATTCAAGTCCCCGCGCGCGATCGACTCAGCGGTGGATGCCATCTGGCGTAATGGGAGAGTTAGCCGCCGACTCATCAAGTTCACGCCTACAATTAGGACCGCGCCAATAGTCACAAGCAGGATGAAGAGGTTGGCCGTAGTCGCGAAGGCCAAGGTATCCAGTGTCCGTTGAGGTGTCGATACCAGCACGTTCCAGGGATACCCTGATACCGGGTATGAATAAACTAGGGATCGAGTTCCTTCCGAACTGGTTGCCTCGAAGAACACCCCTTCTGGGCCTTCCGCAAAATCGGCTTGTTTTAGCCACTGATCGGGATCAGAATGGGAAATCACTCTTCCCCTCTCATCTACGATTAGCGCCTGGCCGTCTCGGTATGCTGCCAATCGCGCCAACACAGGCTGGAGCAGCGGATTGCGTGCTAGATCTGCCCAGCCGACGACCGTGAATCCGGATCCGGCCACAGGAGATACGAAGATCAACTGAACCCCCTCGCCCTCCCGATCCGGCGGCACGCTAATTTCCTGAGGGACTCCCGTTTGCGCGGCCGCTTGGAGCTCTACCGGAACGGTCACGGACCCTTGCGGCCAATCTGCTAACACAGCCCCGTCAGAGTCGAGCACTGCAAGTCTCGTGAAAAATGTCAGAGATCGGTGAGTATCCGCAAGAAGCGTAGTCAAGAACTGATCGCTGGCTCCGATGCCCTCCGTACTGCTTGCGAGATCCCGAATCTGTGTCCTACCGGTATGAATGAAGAACGGAATTCCTTCTCCGGCCTGATGTGCCGTCTGCTCCATCTGATCGGCGATAATCTTCGTTGCCGATGACCGCGCTAGCAGCCAATTGCCATAGGTGAGCGCTACTCCGCCGATGACCCCGAACGTGATGATCACCGTGAGCATTCGGGCGGATAAGGAGCGATTGTATGGCCCGACTTGGATCTGGGATGGACGATGCCAGGACACAAGAGTTCGGAGACTCTCGGCAACCACGCCCGCGATAGCCATCTCGAGAACACTGGACAATATCGTGGGTCCAAGAAACGACAGCGCATAGTCCAGTGCCGTGAAGAAATCGCCAGTGCTGTAGGCGAAGTTTTCGATGGAATGCATTACGCCGAAGAGCAAACCTACGGCTAAGGCACTTGGCAGCGGCCGTGCGGCTAATCGTCCAAGCCAGTCCGCATAGCTTCGTCGGATAAGCCAGGCAAATACCGCGGCCTGCGCAGCAACGCTAAACGGGGTCAGCAGTCGCTGCGTTTCCCAACCTCCGCGCGCCAAACCCCCAATGAATGCGACAGCAATCGCATGGGGCTCCCCAAGCAGTCCTGCCGCCAATAGCCAGGGAACAGCGCCAAACAACTGGAATGAAGCTCCGGTAGGCTCTATGGGTTGACCTGGAGATGCAACGCCGAAGGGAAACTGGACAGTCAGCAACCCCGCAGCGATGGGCGCGGAGATCAACAGGCCCAAAAATAGATATCGATCCGATGTAGATGAAAGGGCCAGTCGCTTGTGACGCAGACCCAGAATGATCAGCAGCACATATGCTGCAATGAGCACATATCCGACATCGCGGATGGGCAACGCTAAATAGAAGGATCCCCCAAATCCCCAGCTCCCCACGTTCATGGGTCCTCCGAATTCAAGTGCGCGCCGGGATTATACAAGCCGGGGAGAGAATCCGAAATTGTGGCCGCCCAATGACAAAGGGTGATTCTGGAGCTCCGAACGACCTAACATAAGGTGTAGGAATGCCGAATCCTTGCTCCACATTGCCCTTTATGCTAGACTGCCATAGCGCTATTTTCTGGAAAAATATGACTGAAAAAATCCTTATCATCGATGACGACATCGATACCTTGAAGCTCGTCGGGCTGATGCTCGAGCGTCAGGGATATCAGATTGCCGTCGCGAGTAACGGCACCATCGGGCTCTCAAAGGCTGCATCCGAGAAGCCTGATTTGATTCTTCTGGACGTGATGATGCCTGATATGGACGGGTATCAAGTGACAGAGCGCCTTCGATCCGATCCATCGCTTTCTCACATCCCCATCGTCATGTTCACCGCAAAGACAATGGTGGACGACAAGGTCAAAGGCTTCGAATCTGGAGTTGATGACTATCTGACGAAACCTACGCACCCTGCCGAACTGACGGCGCATGTGAAGGCCGTGCTGTCGAGATCAATTGCTGCGCCTTCCAAGGAAACCCCAGAGCAGGCACAGATCATTAGTTTCTTCGGCACTCGGGCCGGCCTGGGAACCTCGACCCTCGCATTGAATGTAGGGGTTGCAATGCAGCAGACTGGGGTGGACGTGATTGTGGCGGAAATCAATCCGGGCCAAGGTTCTATGGCGTTGAATCTCGGGATAACAACCCCTACCGGGCTGACCGCGCTGCTCTCTCGCTCACTTAAGGATATTCATCTCAGATCGGTGGAGGCAGAGCTGGTTACCCATAACAGCGGCGTTCGCCTGCTTTTATCGTCCTATCAGCCGCAAGAGGCCGAGCTGGATGAGGCCGTGTCTCAGACGGAGGCGATAGTCAGCAACCTTGCCACCATGAGCGATGTTCTCATTCTGGATATCGGATCTGGCGCGCGCCCCTATACGCGCCCGCTCCTGGGGCTGAGTACAAGGGTTGTTGTTATTGTTGAGCCGGTCTATCCTTCCAACGTGATTGCTCGGGCGGTGCTTGAGGAAATGTTCTCGAGTGGATTGGAGCGAAGTAAGACCAGTTTGGCCCTCATTACTAGAGAACGAACCAGCCTCAACATCCCATGGAAACAAGTTGAAGCCGATCTAGGCATCGAGTTAGCAGGCATCGTTTCGCCCGCCCCAGAACTGGCTCAGCAGGCGGCCCAGAATGGCAAGCCGCTAGTGATCTTGCATCGGGACACACTGACTGGTGATCAGATCCGCAAGATGACAGAGACGATCAGTTCACAATTGACTATCACCAACCCCCTTTGAACGAAACTAATCTCTGGCAGCAAACCCGTCGAGTAGCGGACCGGCTGCTGAACTCGAAGCATGCAGTTGCGCTTTCAGGTGGCCTAATGGGAAACGTCGCCGAATTGCTCCCAATGGTTGTTGATGAGGTGCGTCTTGAGCAGTAGCAAACCTCCCGGTCCAGACACAGCCATTCGAAATTATCCGAAGCTTTTAAACCGCTACGAGCGCCTGCTGGAGCTGACCTCTGATTTGGCCGCGACGTTTGACCTGGACACTTTGCTGCAGAGGATCGTGGTCGCGGCCCGGGAATTAACGGACAGCGAAGCCTCATCACTTCTCCTGTATGAAAAGCAGACCCATTCGCTTTACTTTGAGGCGGCCACTGGCGCACTCGTGAGCGGCGTGGGGCAACGAGCCATTCCCGCCGACAACAGCATCGCAGGTTGGGTTTTCACGCATGGAGAGCCGATCGTCTCCCAAGACGTGATAAACGATCCTCGTTTCTATCGAGAGTTGGATGCGCTGACTCGATTTGAAACCCAGAGCATCCTGGGTGTTCCGCTGCGTACGAAAGATAAGGTTTTGGGCGTCATCGAATCAGTCAACAAGACAGAAGGAATCTTCACGGATGAGGATGTGCAAATCCTGCAGACCCTCGCCGCCCAGGCCGCCATCGCCATTGAGAATAGCCAACTCTTTATGCAAAGCGATCTCATTGCCGAGATCGTGCACGAACTCCGGACCCCCTTAGCTGCGTTGACTGCCGCCGCTCATCTTCTTCAGCGACCCGACCTCCCGGACGAACAGCACACGAAGCTCGGCCAGACAATTCTGAACGAGGTACAACGCCTCAACGATCTCACCACCGATTTCCTGGAACTCTCGCGGCTGGAATCTGGTCGCATGCACTTCAAGCGTGAGCCGGTTCATCTGGGCGGGCTTGTCCAGGAGTCGTTGGAATTGGTGCGCGCCCAAGCGATATCAAACGAGATTGGGCTGGAGACCGAAATCGATGCGTCGGTAGTGCCTGTTCACGGCGATCGCAAGATTCTCAAGCAGCTGCTGCTGAACCTGCTGACCAATGCGATCAAGTACAGCCATCCCGGGGATGTTGTAACGGTGGTATTGCGGGCCGAAGGCGATGAGGTACTGATGGAAGTTCGTGATACCGGACGCGGCATCTCATCTGAAGATCAGGAGCGGTTGTTTCAGCGCTTCTATCGTGCAGGGGACGCAGAAGATGAAATTCAGGGAACCGGTCTGGGCCTCGTTATCGCAAAACGAATTGCGGAGAGCCATGAAGGCTCGATTACGGTCGAGAGCGCGCTCGGAGAAGGCGCAACATTTATCGTGAGGCTTCCCGTGGGGTCGTCATCAGAAGTTTCAACGCGCCCGCGCAGCTAGCGTAGCATTCTGGCAGGCAGAGGATCCTGAGGCCTGGCGGCCTTTTTTTTATTTGCGGCATTCTAAATTACTTTCTACCCTCTTCGCCCAAACTGGCGCTCCAGCGCGGCCACCGAAAGATGTACCATCGTGGGACGTCCATGCGGGCAAGTCCGAGGAGATGAGCTCTGTTCAAGGTCTAAAATCAACTGCCTTTGTTCCTCCAGAGACAATACCTGTCCCGCTTTGATGGCGGCCCGTTTACAAACGCGTGCGGCCAGCCGAGCTTCTTGCTCCGCCGCGAGTGGGGTTTCATCCTCTTCAAAATCCTCCACCACGGTTCTCAGCGCCCGCTCAGGAGACAAATTGGATACCAAGGCCGGCAAAGCTCTGACACGAAATGCGCGTGCGCCGAACGGCTCAATCGCGAACCCCAACGATTGTAGTATTTTCAGATTGCTCTCCACCACTTCGGCCTCACCTTGGGTTAGTTCGACGGTCTCTGCCTGAAGCAGCCCCTGAGATTCGGGAAGCTCTGCTTCGACCTGCGCCATAAGCTTCTCAAATAGCACCCGCTCATGTGCCGCATGCTGGTCAATGAGATATATGCCGTCCGGCCCCTCTGCAACCAGGTAAGTGGCACCCACCTGGCCAACGGACCGGAGCATCGGGACAGTCATCGATCGCTGGGCAGGAGCCTCAATCCTCCGGTCTACAGTTTCAGAGCTGCCTGCGTTCGCCGTAATACGTTCGCCTGACCAAATGGATTCCATAGACAATGGTTGAACAGGCGATTGCCCGAGAAGCGTCGCGCGAACGGCCCGCTGAACAATCGAAAACACCAACCCTGGATTCTCGAAGCGGATTTCTGATTTGGCGGGGTGCACATTGACGTCTACGCTCTCGGGCGGAGCCGTGATGAAAATCAGCGCGATCGGAAAACGCCCGACCATTAGAAAGGTGTGATAGGCCTGCGCAACGGCTGACCCCAAGCTAACATCTTGAATCCACCGCCCATTGACGATAAGTGTGATTTCTCGTCGGTTGGAGCGATTAATGAACGGCGCGCCCGCGAAGCCGGAAACTGAGATCCCTTCACTGGATGCATTCGCTACAGGGATCATTTGCTGGGCCAATTCCAGGCCATAAATCTCCGCCAGCACCTCCAATGGATCTCCGCTTCCAGTTGTCTGGAGCCGGGTCCGGCCTTCGCTGACATATTCGAAGCGGCAGCTAGGGTATGCCATGGCATAGCGGGTTACAAGTCTCGAGATCCATCCGCGTTCCGTTGTATCCGTCTTCAAGAAGCGTCGCCTGGCCGGCACGTTGAAAAACAGGTCCTTCACTTGAACGGTCGTGCCATCAGGAACCCCAGCTTTTTCAGGCTCCCCCAATCGCCCTCCATCAACGGACAGACGCGTGCCCGCCTGCTCCCCCTCTGCGCGTGTAGTCAAAACCATTCGGGATACCGCGCCTATAGAAGCCAGAGCTTCTCCACGAAAGCCCAAAGTGCTTATCGAATGCAGGTCCGAGAGAGTTTCCACCTTCGATGTCGAATATCGCTCGACCGCGAGCTTGACCTGCTCTTGAGGGATTCCTGAGCCGTTGTCGGAAACTTCGATCAGGGACTTTCCCCCCTCTTTGATCTGTATGGCCAGCGTGGTAGCAGCGGCATCCAGGGAGTTTTCAATCAACTCTTTGACGATTGAGGATGGACGTTCGACGACTTCGCCCGCCGCGATAGCAGATGAAACTTCGTCGGAGAGAAAGTGGATAGGCATGGCTAAGGATTATAAAGCTGCCGGTTGACCCGCATCCCGCGACTGCATATACTCGCCTGATCAGAATGGATTCCGTGCCCCAGTTGAGTCCCGCGGTCGTCGTCTGTTTAGCCATAGCTCTTGTTGTTGCCGTAAATGGCGGATTAGTGCTGGCGGTACGTCGTGGCGGGGCACAGCGCCAAGTGAAGATGCTGCGCCGAGCAGCCAAGGCAGCTAGGAATCCGTGGGTTAATCAGAACAAAGAGATGAGTGAATTACGGGAAAGGGTCGCGCAGTTGAAGCCCGAGACCGGGAGCAGTTCTGAACCCGATGACTAATATGAGCGAATTGAGGGACCGCGTCGTGCGACCAGGGCCCAACAGCGGGAGCGGTTCTAAACCCGATGAATAAGCTGATGAATCTCCAGGATAGTGTCAAACTGATTCCCGAAGGCGATGCCGTGCTTGCCCTAGGGGGTGTGACGAATTATCGGCGCCCAATGGCATTCGCTCTTGCCGCGCTCGCCAACCCACCTTCTCAGCCCGTGACATTGCTTACCTTTACCGCCGGATTGGAAAGCGACCTCCTTGTCGGTGCGGGCCTCGTAGCTCGGGTCAGAACATGCTATTTCGGGCTGGAGGCATTCGGGCTGGCTCCGAACTTCACCCAGGCCTCGGATCTGGAGATCATCGAGGAGAGCGAGGCCAGCCTGGCGCTCGGGCTGCGCGCCACTCTCGCAAGAGTTGGCTTCATGCCCTCCTTAGCCTGGCAGGGCACGGACCTTTTGAAGCTGCGTCCAGATGTGAAGGAAATTAACGATCCGTACACCGGGGCAAAGCTGACAGCCTTCCCCGCCGTGGAGTGCGATCTCGCGGTCATCCATGCACTCCGGGCAGATCCTATGGGAAATACTCAGCTCGGACGAAATTGGGGGGTGGATCGGGAACTAGCTTACGCTGCCAAGAAAGTGCTCGTAACTGCGGAAGAGATTGTGCCGCGACTCGACCGAGCGGATATCGATGGGTCGATTGTCACCGCCGTAACCGAAGCGCCAAAAGGCGCTTGGCCTACTTCATGCCATCCAAACTACCCTTTGGATGGACAGGAATTCCTAAATTATGTGGACTTAGCCGGAACCGAAGGCTATGATGCGCTCATTGAATCCTGGGCCGCTCGCCACCTGCACTAGCCTGCATTCCGCATTGCGCCTTTACCCCTTATTCTTCATCCTTCTCTTATGATCCTGTGATATTTTCACCCGGTTCTTCTGCATCAGGAGCGTTCACATGAAATCCAACGCGTTGAAGATCGGCCTCGTCCTGGCCGTTGCGATCGGACTGACCGGCCTCGCGTTTACATCCGGGCTCGCGCTCGGTTACGTGGCTCCGCGAATTACTGCGGCCTCAGGGGAGGCGCCACCGATCGAGTTCTCTATCCCACAAATCGTTTCAAGAGATGAGGTCACGCCCGAAGCTGATGTGGACCGCGATGAGTTGATCGCACCATTCTGGGAAGCCTGGGAGATCTTGCAGGACGACTATGTCGATCAGCCGTTGGACAGCGAGACTCTGATGCGCGGCGCGATTCGTGGCCTGGTGGATTCGCTTGAAGATCCCCACACGTCCTATATGGATCCGGACGAGTTTCTCCAGGCTAACCTTCCCCTGAACGGGGAGTACGAGGGCATAGGGGCCTGGGTCGATTCGGAAGCCGAATATCTGACGATAATTTCTACCATGCCCGGGTCTCCAGCGGAGAAAGCCGGGCTGCAGGCCGGCGATCAGGTGGTCGGTGTGAATGGCGAAGACGTTGTCGGCATGGATCCCAGTCTCGTCATTCGACAAGTGCTGGGCCCTGCTGGAACTCCAGTCAATCTCACAATCCGGCGAGAAGGGCTGGCGGAAGTATTTGATGTCGAAATTATTCGCGAGAAGATTGATCTTCCAAGTGTCCAAAGCGAGATGCTCGAAGACAACATCGCTTATGTGCGTCTCCTAAGTTTTGGCGCTGAATCGGCACAGGATCTCAATCGAGCATTGAGAGATTTACTGGCGGACGATCCGGTGGGCCTCATTCTGGATCTACGTGGAAATGGGGGAGGCTTCTTGAATGCTGCTGTGGATGTGGCCTCAGAATTCATACCCGACGGCGTCATTTTGATCGAGCGATTTGGCGATGGCGAGGAAACCCTTTACCAAGCTAGATCGGGGGGAAGAGCGACTGAGATCGATATGGTGGTATTGATGAATGGTGGATCAGCATCGGCTTCAGAGATAGTGGCCGGCGCGATTCAGGATCACGGCCGTGGCCTCCTGGTCGGCGAGACTTCTTTCGGAAAAGGCTCTGTGCAGAACTGGGTTGAGCTCGCCGACAGTAAGGGTGCAATCCGCGTCACAATTGCGCGTTGGTATACTCCGGATGACCGGCTCATCCACGGCATCGGTCTGAGTCCTGACGTTGAGGTTCTAATTCCTGAATCTGGCCTCGAGGAAGGCGAAGATCCGCAGCTGGACGAGGCCATCAAGCTTCTATTGGGCGAGTCAGTCCCGAACCGTTAAGCTCCCCTAACACAACCTAGAGAGGGGGTTCCCATGGATCCCTCACAAATCGACCTCGCGCTAGCGCGCATCCGAACTGCGCTGGAAGCAGGCGAAGTTCAGGCTGCAATCGACACCCTGACCGACCTACATCCCGTCGATCGGGCGGATGCATTTTCAGATCTAGATGACAAGGATCAGGCGGCTCTTTTGCCTCGATTAGATCTGGAAGCAACTGCCGACCTGCTGGAGGAATTAGAAGACGAGCAAGCGGCGGCAGTGGCCGAGACCTTCGGCACGGAGCAGCTGGCGGACGTCCTGGACGAGATGGAGCCCGACGAAGCGGCGGATGTTCTGGGCGACCTCCCCACCGCTCGGGCGGAAGAGGCTCTGGCGGAGATGGAAGAGGCCGAAAACGTACTTCCGCTCCTTCCTTTCGCCGATGAAACGGCCGGCGGACGGATGACGACCTCGTTCATAACGCTTCCAGTTGGATCCCGCGCCTCGGAAGCGATCCAAACCCTTCGAAAGGTAGAACCTAGTTCGGAGGCGCCCTATTACCTCTATGTTGATGATGATACCGACCGACTAGTCGGGATTATTAGTCTCCGCGATTTAGTGATTGCCAAGCCGGAGTCAAAGCTTGAAACGTTCATGGACCCGGAGGTTATTTTCGCTCATACCTACGAAGATCAGGAAGAAGTGGCGCTGCGCATGGCACGCTACGATCTGGCTGCCGTCCCGGTGGTAGATGATCGAGGGTCTGTTGTCGGAGTAATTACACATGACGATGTCATGGACGTTGTTGAGGAGGAGGCAACCGAGGATATCTACCGATTGGCCAACGTCTCAGATTCCGACCTCTCAATTCACAGCTCGATCCTTCTCGCCATTCGAAAGCGGATACCATGGCTGTACCTGAGTGCGGTTACGGCACTTTTTGCGGCGTGGGTCGTCTCGAGATTCGAGACACTCATTGCAGAGGTGGCGATCCTGGCTGTGTTTCTCTCGGTAGTCGCCGGCCTGGGAGGCAATACTGCGACCCAGAGCCTGGCCATGATCGTCCGTGCCTTCGCTCTAGGCGAAATTGACATGCGTCGCGCATGGCGAACTGTTTTCAAGGAGGGCTTAACCGGACTCATCGCGGGCGTACTGGTGGGAACGGCCGTTGGATTCGCCGTCTGGCTTTGGCAGGGGAGCGTGGTGCTCGGCGTAGTTCTGGGATTGGCATTAATTGGCAACATGTTCGTCGCCGGCTTTGTTGGCGCCCTAATACCGATCTCACTAAGAGCTCTCAAGCTGGATCCTGCCCTGGCTTCGTCGGTCCTGGTAACTACCGTTACCGACAGCGTCGGCTTTGCCTTGTTCCTGACCTTATCTGCCCTCGCACTGTCAAACTTACGGTGAGGATCTTTCGCAGTCTCTTACAATTATTTTTCCGGCAGTTCTATACCACCCTGGCCTGGTCCTATGACATCGTGGCCAGGATTGTATCGGTGGGCCAATGGAACGATTGGGTTCGCTCAATCCTGGAGCCCTTTCCAGCCCGACCCATTCTCGAAATTGCTCATGGGCCTGGACACCTTCTTCTCGAACTCAATTTGCGGCGCGGAAATGCGTTCGGTGTCGATGCGTCGCGGCAAATGTGCCGTATGGCAAGTCACCGACTGAAGCGGAATGGCCATGTCTCAAAGGTGGTTCAAGGTCGAGCACAGGCCCTACCCTTTCCACCGGAAACGTTCGCCACGCTGCTCAGTACTTTCCCGACCGAATTCATCCTGGACCCGGGCTCGCTTACAGAGGCACATCGAACACTGCAGCTCGAAGGACAATACCGGATCGTGCCGATGGCGGAAATTCGTGGCCCTAGCCTCCTCGATCGCATGGCCGGATGGCTATTTCGTGTGACCTGGCAGTACGTGGAATTGCCGACTTCATGGACCCAGCCAATCTCTGACGCGGGATTTCACGTACGCAGGGAGGATGTACTGTTAAGCCGCTCAAGGGTGATCCGAATTATTGCGACCCGAGTGAAGCAGAAGGAAGGTCAAGTTGTCTGAAACCAGCCAATCCGGCGACCTGGCATTGTTCCTCGCGAGGGGTGTGAAGCAGATGGAGGTCCAAGTTGCCTGACACCAGCCAAGCCGGCGACCTGGCAATGCTCGTCGGGTCTAACGGCAAACAGTTCATTATTCAGCTTAATTTGGGTCAGCAGCTCCAAACGCATCGTGGCGTGTTGCGGCACGAGGATCTTATCGGCCTGTCCTGGGGCACGACTATTACGAGCCACACTGGCAAAGACTTCCTGATGCTGGAGCCATCCCTACGCGACGTCTTACTTCACACTAAGCGCCTGTCCCAAATTATCTACCCCAAAGAAATTGGCTATATCCTGCTTCGACTTTCAATTGGCCCCGGCGTCGAAGTGGTGGAGTCCGGGACTGGTTCGGGCGCCCTTACAACCGCTTTCGCTTGGGCGGTGGGATCAGAGGGTACGGTCTATTCCTATGATCGGCGAGAAGACATGCTGGAGCTCGCCAGCCGCAATCTAGAACGTGTGGGGCTGCGTGAAATAGTCGAGTTAAGACACTTAGATATCGAGGCCGGTTTTGATGAGCAAGGGGTCAGATCCGTATTTTTGGATTTGCCCCATGCTCACCGCTACCTGCGTCAGGCACGCGAGGCTCTAGCAGATGGGGGAACTTTGGGCGCGATAATGCCAACTGCCAATCAGGTCAGTCGGTTCCTGTCAGAACTTGAGGGGCAGTCTTTCGGGCTGCCCGAGGTGTGTGAAATCATGCTCCGGTTTTACAAGTCGAATCCGCAGCGACTCCGCCCAACCGATCGCATGGTAGCCCACACCGGGTATTTGGTATTTGCGCGCGCGGTAAGAGGCACGTCGCATGGTTGATCTGATAGAACGATTGGAGCGATCTCTTAGTGAACTGGATGCCAAGGTTGAAACAGAATGGGAGGCAACGCCCGCCGCGGTTCTGATACCTCTATATCAAGAAGATGGGGACTGGAATTTGCTCTTTACTCGCCGCACCGACTCGGTAGATGTACATGCCGGACAAGTTTCGTTTCCAGGGGGCCGGATTGAGGATTCCGACGTGTCGGCCGTGGCGGCCGCACTTCGGGAGGCCCAAGAGGAGATCGGGTTGGACCCGGCCGATGTAGAAATGCTTGGACAGCTTAATCCGATCTTTACGGTCACACAGTTCTTGGTCACCCCGGTGGTTGGAGTGATTCCGTGGCCTTATCCGCTGGCCTCCAACCCAACCGAGGTTGCCCACACTTTTGGCGTTCCAATCAAATGGCTATCAGACCCAAATAACGTCGAGGTTCGGGATCGACAGCCCCTAGTTCCCGGGCGCAACATTCAGGTCTACTATTTCAAGGAATTTGATGGTGAGACGATCTGGGGCGTCACCGCAAGGATCACAGTTAATTTTCTGCAGATGTTGGATGCTGCCAATCCGCCGACTTAATACATCATGATTGGCGGCCCAGCCTCCAGATATTGTGGTGATATTTAGTTTTCGAGATCTCTATCGGAAAGTGTCTTAGCTCTCGCTATCTGGTTCGGGCTCGGCCTCTGAATCAGTTTCTTCCTCGGCCTCTGCCTCCTCATCCAATTCCTCGCCTTCGGCCAGCTCCTCGAGCTCTTCTTCCTCGACGATCTCCTCAATAATCTCTTCTTCCTGATAGATCGGGCGCGCAATTAATTCATCTGGCTCCGTCAATATGGTGACGCCCTCTCCAGGGAAGAGATCGGAGACACTGATTGAATCGTCAAGATTCTCAAGGGTCTCAAGGTTGGCCGTAATTCTGTCTGGCAGGTCCGCGGGTAGAGCCTCCACCTCGACCGTAGATACGCCCGTGAGTAGAACGACCCCAGCCTCTTCGGCTGCCGGGGGTTCGCCGATTAATTCAATGGGTACCTGTGCTCGGATAGTCTCGTCCATGGCGACTTTGAGGAAATCGACATGCAGGTAATCGCCGCGAATCACGTCCCGCTGCACCCCTCGAACCAGGACCGAATGTGATTCGTCGTCAAAGTCGAGCTCGATCAAGGTTGAGCTGCTTGCGCGTGTAAGAATCCGTGAAGCTTCACGCCCGTCTAGTTCAATAGGCAAGGATACAATGCCTGCACCGTAAAGTACTCCAGGAAGCTGACCATTTTGCCGCAAGGTCTTGACCCGCTTTCCGATCAGCGTCCGCTTCTGTACTTTAAGTTTAGGAGTATCCATCAATCGCACCTCAATTCTCGCTTCGCTTGCTCAAGAGACGACCCAACAGCATGAAAAGCCCGCCTATAACTCCGGCTGCGAGACCTGCCAGCAGCGCGCCCCGAGTATCAAGATAAGTTTGCACGTCGCCATGAACCTCCCGAGCCACAAATATCAGGCTTGGACTGTTGCTCACCCGTAGCTCCCGCCCCACAATGAGGCCGGTCCTTGAGTCTTCAAGCTCTGTAGTGTCAGCCAGTACCAGCCCAGTTGTAGAGCCGAGCAACGAAATCTGCTCTCCGCGTACTCCAACTGCTCCGGATTGGCGCATCTCAATTCTACCGCCTTGAATGTTCCAGGCACCGCCCTGACGCATTTCAATATGATCAGCGGAAATGGATCGGGCTCCGCCCTGCGTGATTAATACTTCTTCTGCCTCGACGTGGTCTATTGTTCCGCCATCGAGGTTAATAGTTTCGGCATCTAAGTGTTCGTCCTTTTGATCCATCCCGATTCTCTTTCTAAGGTCCCAATGATCTCGCCGTGACTAAAATGCGCCAATCGGTCGGAATATGAATGTGAGTGGCAGAAAAATTGGGCCGTCCCTGCTTCCAGGACGCCCAACGCCCGGCGATTCTAACGGGGAAGGTGGGCCTCGTCAACATGATAGACTCGTCAGTTGCGTTATGGTTTTGAGAATTAACTCACTCGAAATCAGCCCATCGGGCGGAAACCTGCGGCCCGATAGTTTCGAATGACGGCTGATCGGACACAGCTCGTCGAGCGGGGGAACGTGCAGCTAGGCAGTTTTGACGGACGGCTGATTTGAAAATCTTGTTGGTGGTCTGGGTTTCGGCCACCACCTTGTTGCCAGTGCTGCGCCAGGTGCCTGGATTTGCCGAAATCACGGAGCCGGGACAAGGCCAGGCGGTGACTGGGATCGTCACGATTTTCGGAACCGCCACTCACCCAGCATTTCAGAGCTTTGATCTAGCATTCAGTTTCGACCCAGACCCCACCGAAACCTGGTTCCCAATGGGCGAGGCGCTAGACACACCAGTCGTAGATAGTCGATTAGCGATCTGGGACACCACCCAAATTACCGACGGTGTGTACCGTCTTCGACTGAGGGTACATGTCGACAGAGCTCCGCCGTTCGAAACCGTGGTCAATGGAATCCGCGTCAGAAACTATACGCCTACAGAGACTCCACCGCCTGAAGCCGAAACCGCTGAGCCCACAGAGGTGGCAGCGACCCCCGTCGCTGTCATCGAGCAGGAGCCTGAGGCACCCGTTGAGACACCCAGCCGATTTTCTTCTGCTCTTCGAGCTGGCATCTTCTTGGGACTTTTCCTCACGCTGGCAACTGCAGCGTATGTGCGCCTGGCGCCGAGAGTGCGCGCCTATTCCGGATATCTGCGCATGCGGCAGCTACACCGGCGGCAGGACCGCGCCCGACATGGCGGCAAGCGTGAGTAAGCACCCGATTATCGGATTGGGGAATCCCGGTCAACAAAGAGGCGGCAAGCGTGAGTAAGCACTCGATTATCGGATTGGGGAATCCCGGTCAGCAAAGAGGCGGCAAGCGTGAGTAAGCACCTCATTATCGGATTGGGGAACCCCGGTCAGCAAAGAGGCTGCGAGAGTGAGTAAGCATCTGATTATCGGATTGGGGAACCCCGGACGTCACTACCGCGGAAATCGGCATAACGCGGGCTATATGCTCATCGATCGGTTATTAGATATCTATGGCGCTGCTCTCAACCGCAGCGTATCAGAGGCGCTCGTAGCCGTAATTGAAAATGAGGATCGAACGCTGGTACTTGCCAAGCCCCAGACCTACGTCAACGAATCGGGTCGCGCCGTGGCTTCACTGGTCCGTTCCTTTGGAGTGGAGTTGCAGAATATGATGGTCGCTTTCGATGAGCTAGATATCGAACTGGGTGCGATCCGCATGAGACCCGCCGGCGGCTCCTCGGGGCATCGAGGCATGCGCTCAATCATCAATCACATGGAGACTCAGGAGTACCCGCGACTGCGGATCGGAATTGGCCGGCCGCCAGGTCGGCGCCCGGCGGCAGATCATGTTCTTTCCAATTTCAGCAAAGCTGAGATGGACATCCTGTCTGGCGTTCTTGAACGGGCCGCGGCTTGCGTCCAACAGTACCTGGGAGAGGGTATCCAGATCGCAATGACCGCCTGCAACCCAATCTGATGGATCTCTCCTCGCTCTTGCCAGCCCTACGCCAAGGTGTTGAGCCTCAGGAAGGAATATCGAGCGGGATTCTCCCGCTCCCCGCCTCCGCTCGAGCGCCAGTAGCTGCCTCTCTCATCTCAGAATTGTCGGGGCCACTGCTAATCGTCTCGCCGCGCTTCGACCGGGTACTGACGCTCGCTCAAGAACTTCCCTACTGGATTCCACAATCGGAAGTCGCAATCTTTCCAGAGCCGGACCCGCTTTTCTACGAGAAGCTTCCCTGGGGTGAGCAGACTCGCCAGCAGCGCGCTGAAATTCTTGCCAAGCTGGCTGCCGAGACGAAGGCCGAGAACCACATTATTCTTGCCTCAGTTCGAGCCATTATGGCCGTGACTCTTTCACCAGATCAAATGCGCGAGAGCATTCGCGAACTCCAGATTGACCAGATGGTTGAAATCCAGGAGCTGCTGGAATTCCTATTGGGGATCGGCTACGAACCCGCGAGTATCGTGACCAATCGGGGGCAATATAGCCGGCGAGGAGGGATTCTCGATGTTTGGTCGAATTCAAGAAACAGCCCGGTTCGAATTGAGCTGTTTGGAGACCAAATTGATTCCATGCGGGAGTTCGAACCGGCCACTCAACGATCCTCGCGGAGAATTCGCAATCTTGAGCTCACACCCGCCCGCGAGGGTATTCCTAACTTCTTAGCGAAGACGCCCGAGCATGAATCGGAGCTGCATGAGTACTACATGCCGAGGGTCAACCCCGATGCTGCTGGAT
>JAZGCZ010000081.1:0-3454 GCA_036477195.1 Anaerolineales bacterium
TTACGGACCCCTTCCGGCAGTTTGGCAGGCGCTGGGCACCCTCTCCTTTCCGAACATCTATCCCGATCCAGAAAGCACGATCCTACGGGAGTCGCTCGCCGAGCACTTCGCAGTGCCGCCTGAACACCTGCTCGCCGGAGCCGGCTCCGATGAACTAATCGACCTGCTAATGAGGCTTTTCCTAGAACCGGGAGATCGCATCCTTGTCTGTCCGCCTACTTTTGGGATGTACGCCTTCGATGCCGCCATCAACGCTGGCGAAGTCATAGAGATTGGCCGGTTATCAGATTTCGGGGTCGATGTAGAGCGGATCGAGCAAGCGATCCAAGAATACCGCCCGAAATTGCTGTTCCTGGCCACTCCCAACAATCCAGATGGAGGCTTAATTCCTTCGGATTGGTTGCTGCGCCTGCTAGACGTGCCTGCGGTCGTCGTACTCGATGAAGCCTATATTGACTTTGCTCCCGATGGCTCCAGTCTCTTGACCGAGGTGCCAGAGCGGGACAACTTGGTTGTGCTTCGCACCTTCAGCAAATGGGCTGGTCTGGCCGGGCTGCGCGTGGGCTTTGGCGCCTTCCCCTTGAGCCTGATGCCTCATCTCTGGAAGATCAAGCAGCCTTATAGCCTCTCCGTTGCGGCGACCGCTGCGGCACTCGCTTCTCTTGAACGCATTGACGAGCTGTACGCCATTGGCCGCAAGCTCGTGGCGGAGCGGGAGCGCATGTTCATTGAGTTGAGTGAGATCCCCTATCTCAACCCATTCCCTTCGCAAGCGAACTTTGTTCTTTGCCAGGTCCTGAACCGCGACGCGGCCAGCCTCCAAGCCGCTCTCGCCAACTCAGGAATTCTCGTCCGGCACTTCGCTACCCCAGAGCTAAACCACTACATTCGCATCACGGTCGGCAAACCAAAGCATACGGAAACCCTATTGGAGGCTCTACGTCAATTGGAGTGACCTATGCGCAAGGCAGAGATTCATCGTAAAACGAATGAAACCGAGGTCCGCCTTTCATTGGATCTAGATGGCACTGGCCAGCATCGGATCGACACCGGAATCGGATTCCTCGATCACATGCTCGACCAACTGGCCTGGCACGGCCTTTTCGACATCGAATTGAGCATCCAGGGCGATATGCACGTGGACTCCCACCATACCGTCGAGGATTGCGCTTTGGCCCTGGGCCAAGCCTTTGATCAGGCGCTGGGGGAGCGCAAAGCGATCACGCGTGTCGGCGCGGCCCACGTACCGATGGACGATGCGCTTGGATTTGTGGGCGTGGACTTCTCTGGGCGGCCCTACGCAACTGTGGAGGCAGGATGGGCCACCCCGATGCTCGGGCAGCTGCCGACGAGCCTGTTAACCCATTTCTTCGAATCTTGGGCCGCAGCTGCGCGCGCCAACCTTCACGCCCGCGTTCTTTACGGAAGCGATGACCACCACAAGGCAGAGGCCTTATTCAAGGCACTTGGAAGAGCGTTGCGAGCCGCCACGCGTGTCGACCCGCGCCGAGAAGGGGCCATCCCCAGCACGAAAGGTACGCTGGGATGATCGCGCTCATCGATTACGGTATAGGAAATTTACGCTCGGTGGAGAAGGCGCTTAGGAGCGTGAGCGCGGAGGTGCGGTTGACCTCTGATCCCGGCCTCATCTTGGCCGCGGAAAAGGTCATTCTGCCCGGCGTGGGTGCCTTTGGAGCCAGCATGGCCGGGCTGAAGGCGCGGAATCTGGACCGGCCCTTACGTCAAATTGTGGCGGATAAGAAGCCGCTGCTGGGGATCTGTGTCGGCATGCAGCTGCTTCTTGAAAGCAGCGATGAACTGGGCTTTCATGAAGGCCTGGGCTTGCTTCCCGGTCGCGTGCGTCGCTTTGAACTCAAGCAGCTGAAAGTACCCCATACGGGGTGGAACCAGATACTCCCCACCCGCTCGGACCCGCTATTGGCTGGTCTAGATGCCGGAGCGTACGCTTACTTCAACCACGGTTATTACTGCGAGGCGGCAGACGAAGACACGCTGGCCCACACGGACTATGGAATCCGGTACGCATCCATTATCGCGAAGGGGGACATCTATGGCGTACAGTTTCACCCGGAGAAGAGTCAACAGATAGGTCTGTCGATCCTCCGCAATTTCGTTGAGAACTGCTGATGCCGCCCTTCACCGTGTTTCCAGCGATCGATCTCAAGAATGGAAAGGTCGTGCGGCTTGCGCAAGGGGATCCGCAGCGGCAAACCGTCTATGGCCAAGAACCTGGACAGGTAGCTGCGGCGTGGTTGGCCGTCGGAGCGGCCTGGCTCCACGTGGTCGATCTCGATGCCGCATTTGGTAAAGCCACAGGCGCCAACCGCGAAGCCATGGCTGAGATTCTGCGTACCAAGGCCGCGGTTCAGTTTGGCGGCGGCGTTCGCTCGCTTGGCGATGTCGAACAGGCCCTCTCACTCGGATTGGGGCGCGTCATTCTGGGCACGATGGCGGCCGAATCCCCAGAGCTCGTGGGAGAAGCCGTAGACCAATTTGGATCCGAGCGCGTTGGGGTTGGAATCGATGTTCGGGAGGGGCGCATTCGAGTACGGGGCTGGACTCGAGACAGCGGGATTGACACCGAGGCGCTGGCGAAGCAGCTCTATCAGATGGGCGTGCGGACTGTGGTTCACACGGACATCAGTCGGGACGGCATGGGCAGGGGCCTCAATGTTGAGGCCTCAAGACGCCTTGCCGAAGCGACGGGACTCCAGGTCATCGCCTCCGGCGGGGTAGCCTCGTTGACTGAGGTTCGCCGCGCGCGTCAGGCCGGCCTGCGCGGAGTGATCATAGGTCGAGCGCTCTATGAAGGGAAAATCTCTTTGTCAGAGGCGCTGCGATGCTAGCCAAGCGCATTATCCCCTGTTTGGACGTCCAGGATGGGCGTGTCGTTAAAGGCGTGAATTTCGTGAAATTGCGTGACGCAGGCGATCCTGTGGAGCAAGCGCGGATCTACGATCAGATGGGTGCCGACGAACTTGTCTTCCTCGACATCTCCGCCACTCCAGAGGGACGCGATACGACCTCCGACATGGTACGGGCCGTTGCTGACCAGGTTTTCTTGCCGCTCACCGTGGGAGGTGGAATCCGCACGCTGGCCGACATCCGCTCGATCCTGCTCTCTGGTGCCGACAAAGTAAGCATTAACTCGGCCGCTGTCAAACGTCCCCAGCTATTGGCCGAAGGCGCCAAGCGATTCGGCAGCCAGTGTATCTTGCTGGCCATCGATGCAAAACGCCGGAACGGTGGATGGGAAGTCTACGTCCGGGGAGGGCGAACTCCCACTGGGTTGGAGGTGGTGGAGTGGGCCCAGCAAGGGGTGGAGATGGGGGCCGGCGAGATCTTGCTGACCAGCATGGACGCGGATGGAACGATGGAGGGTTATGACCTGGAACTCACCCGCGCGGTCGCTAGTGCTGTGCAGGTTCCGGTA
>JAZGCZ010000082.1:0-4224 GCA_036477195.1 Anaerolineales bacterium
GCGCCACTTTGGCGACATCCCGTTCCAGGTCTACGCGCAGTTCCCCATGGGCCGGCTGCATCTCAATTTTCAGATGGCGGGTGGGCGCCTGGTTTTCAATCACTCCGATAACATTGGCGCGCACTAACCCGTCTTCGGTCGCCGGAATCACAAAGTCCTCATGAGTCAGGCGTCTTGAAAGGATCACTGACGATCTAACCACCGGAGGGTATTCAAATTCTGGAGTTGGGACCATTAATTCGTGCTGATTCACGGCGACCACTCCCTTGGCGATCACCGTATCCATCTCCATGTTCTCGAGATCATCCACCAGCAGAATATCCGCAAACCGGCCAGGCGCGATCTGGCCGACTTCGGTCGCAACGCCAAAGTGCTCGGCCGTATTGAGCGTCGCCATCTGAAGTGCCGTCATCGGCTCAAGTCCTTGCTCGATCGCATGGCGCACGACCAGATTCATGTGTCCCTCATTGACCAGCGTTCCCGAATGGCTATCATCGGTGACCAAGATGAAATGCCGCGGATCGAGCCCTTGCTCTGTCACAGCGCGGACCTGCTCCGCCACGTCTTGCCAGGCCGAGCCCAATCGCATCATGACTTTCATGCCTTGCCGCACCCGCGCGATCGCGTCCTCCATGCGGGTACCCTCGTGATCGTCTTCCGGCCCTCCCGCGGCGTATCCGTGAAACGGAAGGCCGAGATCCTCTGAGGCATAGTGACCCCCAATCACCCGCCGGGCTTTACGTGCCAGCGCCATTTCTGCATGCAACTTGCCGTCGCCGGCGATGACCCCCGGAAAATTCATCATTTCCCCCAGACCAATCACGCCGGGCCAGGTCAGCGCTTCCTCGATTTCTTTCGGACCGATAACTGCACCTGCGGTTTCAAGTCCAGGAGCAGATGGAACGCATGAGGGCACCTGCACCCAAATGTGGATCGGCTGAATAACAGCCTCTTCAACCATGAGCCGAATTCCGTAGAGACCAAACACGTTGGCGATCTCATGCGGATCGACGAACATCCCGGTTGTGCCACGCGGGAGAACGGCGCGTACAAACTGGGTCATTGTGATCATCCCGGATTCGATATGCACATGGCCGTCCAACAACCCAGGAACCAAATAGCGCCCTTCGGCTTCGATGACCTGCGTCTGATCCCCAATCGTGTGCGCCGCATCTTCGCCCACATAGGCAATGCGTTCATCTTTGATGGAAATGTCGGTAGATTGAATGATTTCGGCGGATTGGACAGACACCCAGCGCCCGCCGCGCACGACGAGATCGGCAGGGGCGCGGCCCATTGCCACGTCGACGAGCATTTGAGATGAAGTATGGTTGGACGGTGCGTTCAAGTTTGCGCTTGTGGTGTTCCGCCAGGTTTGGCGGACAAATCTCAGTCTAACATTCGCTTCCACGGCGGTCAATTGTCAGACAACATGTGGAAGATGGAGTAATATCACCTTTGTTCTGGCCCAAGATGCGCGCCTTTTCAGGGCGCCAATTTACTGAAGCTACAGGTTTAGGGGGATCCCTAAGGAGTGGGGTATTTGATCCTGGACTTCCCATTTCAGGCCAAGGAATATGCGGAGCTCTAACGTAAAATGACTTCAATCCGGGGAAGTTCAAAGGAAGCGAGTCAGCCTTTGAACACGTCGCGGATGGACTGGAGGGGCTGGTGGATGAAATCGCGAGTCTGAGCGCTACGGAGATGCGGCATCACATCTCCGCTGGGGAGTTATCGCCGGTTGAAGTGGTCGAAGCATGCTTGGCCCGCATCGAGCGCTATGATGGTTTGATCAATGCTGTCGTGACTCTTTCGGATCGGGCACTTGACGATGCAAAAGAACTCGAGGGACAGCGAAGTGAGATAGGCCCGTTGCATGGTCTCCCGGTCGGTATCAAGGACGTCACGCCCGTGGCTGGCCTCCGAACGACCTTTGGATCTCCCTTGTATGCTGACTTCGTACCAGACGAGGATGCGATCATCGTGCGTCGCCTCCGAGAAGCCGGAGCCGTCATTTTAGGTAAGACGAACACGCCCGAGTTTGCGGCCGGCGGCAACACCTTCAACGAAGTCTTCGGGCGGACGCTGAACCCTTGGGATCCGGAGCGGAGCGCGGGTGGATCTACGGGCGGGGGAGCCGCGGCGCTGGCCACCGGTATGATCGCGCTTGCCCAAGGAACGGACCTTGGCGGCTCGCTCCGCATTCCTGCTTCATTCTGCGGCACAGTCGGACTGCGACCATCCGTCGGCCTGGTACCGGCCTACCCGTCTGACTACATCTGGGACACATTTCAAGTCACTGGTCCCATGGCGCGGACTGCAGAAGATGTCGCGCTGATGCTTTCCGCAGTTAGCGGGACGAGCACGGATTCCCCCATAGCTTCGCCGGATCAAGGTCAAGATCTGTCAGAGGTCGTGAATGCTGGTATCAAGAAGCATCTGCGCGTCGCGTACTGCCCGGATACCGTAGGTATCGGCATCGACGCGGAGATCGAGGGTGTCTGCCGGAGCGCGGCGTTCGAGCTGGCTCAGATCGGAGCCCACGTCGAGGAAGTGGACCTCGACCTCGCCTTTGGTCGCGAGGCCTTCCTCGCCCTACGTGGACTGTGGATGGTCGCTCATCAGTACGAGCGCCTCGACAAGATGGAACACTTCGGGCCGAATGTCGCAGGGAATGTGAAAGCAGGTCTCGAAGTGACTATGAAGGAGCTCGCGGCTGCCGAACATGCGCGCGGGCGGATCTGGCACATTTTCCAGCAATTCTTTGAGTCATTCGACCACCTCGTGACACCCTGCATGGCGGTTCCGCCCTTCCCGGCTGAGCAGAACTATCCGGAGACGGTCGCCGGGAAGCCGATGGAGACGTATATCGACTGGCTCGCGCCGACATTTGTGCTCAGTCTTACCGGACTTCCAGTGGCCTCGGTACCGTGCGGATTGGACGGCGCTGGCCTACCGGTGGGACTTCAGATCGTCGGGAAGCCGTTTGGGGAAGGGTCGGTTTTGGCGCTCGCCAAGCAGCTGCAGGACCTCCACCCGATTGGGACGCCTCCGCTGGCCGAATTAGATGAGCACGTGCGCGCCTTCAGTGAAGGAAACCGGATATCGAAGCCTACAAAGTAGTATCGAAGGCGAGACCGCGAGCGATCAGGGTAGTAAATGTCTCGATGATCGGCGTGTCATCGCCTATCGGGTGCGCGGCATCTTCGGCCACGTAGGCTATTCATAGATCTTTGACGGATATGTCAGTGGAATCGAGGATTTCGCCCGGTTGGACGGAGGCCTAGCGTCCGCCGCGTACGACCAGATCTGCAGGGGCGCGATACGGCCAATAATGGCGAGGCATCGCCCCTGGTGTACCGCTCAAGTGAGGTCCTTGAGCGCAAGCTCCTTGGTTTCGAACACAGGGATGATCGTATCTAGCCCCACCATACCAAAAACGGAGCTGACCGTATCATTGATGCAGCAAATATGGAGTTTGCCGTCTTCGCTCTCTATGCGCTGCCCTGTCTTGAGCAGCATGCGCAACCCCATGCTTGCGATAAACTCGACTCTGGAAAAGTCGAGCATCATTGTCGTTTGACCACTATCAATCAAACCACTAATCGTTTCATCAAATGAAGCAGCACTGGCGATGTCGATGTTGCCGGCCAGTTCGACGATGGTAATGTCGCCATCCTTTATTACGTTGTGTTCCATTGGATTCCTCCCGTTGATTCAGCAAGTATTATGCCGGCCTAAATCCTAATCGATCTTTTTCGTTAGCGTGATTACGTTCCGCTCCCCTCTGCGTTCATAGGTAACTTCCTCCATTAAGTTGAGCACGAGATAGATACCCAACCCGCCGATTTCCCGATCCTGCAAATCCAGGGTTGTATCGGGCTTTTCAGCTTCCAATGGATTGAAGGGGAGCCCATCATCGACGACCGTGATCTTTAGCTGCTCTCCATTGGAATTCATTGAGATTTCAATTTCATGCTCTGCCTCATCGTCATAGGCATAGAAGATTATGTTTGCTAACAGGTCTTCGAAGACGACCTGAACCTTCTGCATTGTGGTGGCGGGGATCCCCTGCTCCGCAGCAAATTCGGCAAACTGGCTCTGAAATCGATCGATTTCAGAGATCTCGTTAACAATAATCATTTCAAATTGCCTGTCATCAGAATTGTGGCTACCTCCGTGGTACTGAACCACAAGGACTGTGATATCGTCCGATTGCTCGGC
>JAZGCZ010000083.1:0-4170 GCA_036477195.1 Anaerolineales bacterium
TTCTCAGATCGGCGGTGCTGAACGGTTATTCTCCCGTGAGCCCTATCAGATACCACACCAGTGCGTCTATCTCTTCTTCAGTTAGCGTTTGAGCGTAGATGAGAGGCATTTCGTCGGGGTCACACGGCCCGGAAGGGCAAGTCTCCACAATGACTGCCAGTGGGTCCAAGATGGATTCCCGGATGTTGGCCGCGTCAGCCCTGACGCCAATGTCGGAGAGATCTGGCCCTACCTTTCCAAAAGCCACTTTGCCGATGGTATGGCACGCGCTGCACGGGATTGGATCAGCACCCGCGATAACACTCCGGGCCACTTTTTCTAGCGCAGCCGCCTCCTCTCCACTGGGCGTGGCCGTAGGGGCCGCCGTTGGCACGTCGGTCGGAGCGCTACCCCCACAAGCTCCCAGCAGGAGAGCCGTGAGTAGTCCTATCATCAGGAATGCGGCTTTGCTCATCGTAGGACCTGCAAACAAGGTTCCATGCATAGTTAGCTCCTTTTGAGTTGGCTCGAGATGCGAAGGACGTAAGGTGTCAAAGCTGAAAATCCAGTCTGCAAACTAGCTTCTGATGCAGGCCAACGGCTGCGAGCTGCCTGTCCTGGCGTAGCCGCCAGGCTAGGCCAGGGAGCGGCCGGGGCTCGCTACCTCACACCTTATTCTACGAAACATCACCGCGATCTTCTCTCGCACTTGGCGCCGAATCCCCGGTCCGCTCCAGCGAATTGTTATGCAGCATCCGCCAAAATGGCTCGAGTGCTAGTGAGGCAGGCAATGCTTGCATCGAAGAGTTCTGTCTCCTAGAGAGTGGGCAGCACTAGTCGCTGACTTCAAGTCGGTGAATGGCCCGTGCCAATTCCCATTACGTTTACTGGAGTTGGGATGAACTCCTTTGCCGTTATTACAGTACGAGCAGCTTGAGACATGAATTCTGGCCTGATGTCCGTGAGCTCTCCAGTTCTCATAGACGTGATATGTCATGCGTATCCCCTTCTCATCAAATCAACTGGACAGGAATTGCGCCCAGCTGAGAGAAGACCAATTCAGGCTAGGGACTGGTGGAACCGGCGGCACTGGGGGCACGGGCGCGACTGGCGGAACAGGCGGGACCGGAGGCACAGGCGGGATTTCGGGCACCGGCGGAATAGGTCCTCCAGTGGCTCCGCGCATAAATGCAACGGCATCCCCCTGCCTATCACGGAAGAAACCTCGATCTAGCCTGCCCAGGTATTTAGGGTGATAGGAGAAGACAGACTCGGCCCGGACGAAAGCTCGATAGGTATTGGCTCGATCGAATAGAACGTCGTCCTTCAGCCATCCAACAGTCCTTCCACTTTGATCAAATATCGGATCCATAATGACCCCCTTCCCTCAATCGTGGTTTTATGCCGCATAGGCTTGACGGCATATCATCGGTAAGTCGCCGGTGATCATTATCCTAAGAATGGTAGACATCTCGGATACCGCTTTGTGGCACAAACCGACAGACATCGCCCCTCCCCGGTGCCGGGTAGTTTAGCGGATCGCGCCGAGCACGGTTTTGCGGATATGTAATCTGGACCCGATGAGTCGCACGACTTAGCGCAACGTAGAATAGCCTTGCGCGCTCCTCTTCGTCCTTACCTTGCGCTTGCCCAGGCAACCAGGCATCTTCGAGCCCTGGCAAGACTACTGTGCGCTTGGTCAGTCCTTTGGACCCGTGAATCGTCGTGTACAGCACTGCACGGAGATTCTCTTGGGGAAGAGCTGTATCAGGCAGCAACAGATCGCATGCATCTTCAATTGCCTCATCTTGATCATGCTCGCCGATCCCGCCAACCAGCTCAGAGATTACATCAATCACATCAGCCTTCTCAAGTTCAAGTTGGGCTGCTATTGATTCTGCAACCAAATCTGGGTCCTGAGAGGACAGTTGGGCGCATAGGTCGACAAACCTGAGTGAAGCCTGTTCGACCTTGCCCTTAAGCTTCTCGTCAGCGCTCAGAGCGGTGAGCGCATTCGTAGGCGAAACATCGCTTTCCAATATGGCTTGAACCAACGCGCGCTGGTGCCGGGGTTTGATTTCATCAACTGATTCCAACAGAAGCCGCTCGATGAATCGCTGCTCAGGATGATGCACCAGCTGAAGCGCGTTCGACAACCATCGCCGCCGTTCCGACGATTGCGAACCCCGTATGTAAGAGGGCACGTCCTCCTGCAACTTCGCGAAATAGAAATCAAGCACCCTATGAGAAGGAAACAGGCACACAATTCCGTCCTTGCGCCTGGGCTCGAGTGGTAAATCCGCAATCGCCGTATTTAGAAATTCCGTAAGGAAAGCCAGTTCCGACTTTGAACTCTTAAACCTGAAGCAGTTCAATTGCCCACCATCGTAGTGAGGGAGCATTTGTACCGCTCCCGGCCGCAGCTTCTCCAGAAAGTTGTTTATGTACCTCAGGATGTTAGCTCTACACCGACGGCTCTTCACCAGCGTGACCGAGTCGTTATCTTCAGAATCGAAAAGATCTCGTATTCCCTCGGGAGTTCCTCCTCTCCCGTGAAATATGCTCTGACTGTCGTCTCCAACAATAACCGTGGATTTTGCGGTGGCTGAGATGCTTGAAATGAATGCCTGCTCTGATTCGTTAAAGTCCTGGAATTCATCCACCAAATAATGTTCAATTTGGGAAAGCCACTTCTGTCTATTCTTCGGATCCCGGTACAACTCATGGGCAACGGGGACGGCGTGATCCCAGTCGATTAGCCGATACGACCGGGCCAGATGTAGAGTAATCTCGAGGAGAGCGGGAATTGGCTCATCCAGCGCCTCCGGGCTGCTATCGCTCCGCCATGCATCCTTGACGCTGCTCAGAGCATTTCGCAGCTGAGGAACTGTCGAGAATGAGAGGTGAGATACGTATGGCAGTAGATCGCGCAGAAAGAGATCGGAAACAGCGGACCGCGCGCTAGCAATGCTCGTGAAGTATAGAGGGCCGTCATAGCCAATGCTGAATCCCCTATTTCTAATAATCCGGCAAGCTAGGCTATGAAGGGTTGAGACCCTCGGGCGCGCCCGCATATCGATGCTGGAACCAAACTCATCCTCGAAATCCTGGGTGAACGCCTTGCTGATCGCTCTAACAAAAGTTATGTAGGCAATCGATTCGGGTTCAACTTTTCGACGATCAGTCAGCGCTTGGATTCTTCGGAGAAATGAGTAGGTCTTGCCAGTTCCCGGGCCCGCAAGAGAAACCAATATTCCACTCTCATGATCCTCAAACGCCTTGTACCGTTCGTCGATTCCATACCGATCATCTAGCCTTGCCAATTTTCCCCCTGTTGGTCTCTCAGCTGTTTAGGAATCGTGGTTTTGCGGCATAACGGCTGCGAGCTGAGCGGCCGGGGATCATACCCTCACATGATTTTCCAGCAACTCGGATCTCAATTTCCTTTGGCTTCTGCCGCAGCATCCCCGGTCCGTTCCAGCGAGTTGTTCGGCGGCTTAATTAATTGGTGATACTCAGATGCCTTAGTCCCTACCCACCTCAGCAGTTGGGCCCTGTTGCAACAACCGCATCATGCCGATGCCAGCGATGACGCCAGAAACTAAGAAAGCGATCAGGATACTCATTGGCCCGTCTCCATCGAGGGCTGTGCTGATGCCATCGCCAAGCGCCGCACCTACAGACCAGGCTACGGCGCTTATCAGTATCCACCTGCCCGCGCGGCTGATTTCACTGCGCAACAGCAACCATTGCAGCAATCCAACAAAACCCCCGAGAATGGCGCCGTGAACAATTCCTTCAACAATCTTGCCAGCAAGTCCGCGCCCCTCGCCCAGCAACCCAGCAATATTTGCGGCCCAAAAAACGGTCCATCCAACGACGGTAAGTGGGACCCACCAACCGATCCCGTCAACATACTTACGGAGCATCACCCATTGGGCAACGCCATATCCCGCCCCAAGAACACCTCCGAAAACTGCACCAAATACGGCTTCAGGTGTATTGTCAAGCGTAGCCCCGAGACCCACGAACATGATAGCAAAGCTCACGATAAGACCGGCGATAGTCGCTAGGAGCCACAATAACCAGAACCATCTACCTGGTTGGGTATGTTCCATCTCCGAAGTGGTCATTTCTCATTTCCTCCCTTGGCTAAGTATCGGTATTGTGCTGCTCAATAAGCCGCCGAAC
>JAZGCZ010000084.1:0-3730 GCA_036477195.1 Anaerolineales bacterium
GCTGTCGAAGATCGAGGCGTTTCCCCCGAAAATGCCCGGTCCATTTATGCACAGTTGGGATCGCCTGAGAAGGAACTGGTCTGGATCGAGAACAGCGGGCATGTTCTAACTGTCGAACCCGCCCGAAGGCAAGTCTACGATCTGTCGGCATCGTTTGTGGAACGGGTCAGCCGGAGGGTTCGCTAGTCCTCGTCCCCGTCTTGCGCTGAGGCCGCGATCAGCTCCTGGGCGACGTGGAGCGGTACGTTCTCATAGTGGCTAAATTTCATAGTGAAAACGCCGCGCCCGCCAGTCATCGAGCGAAGCTCGGTGGTATAGCGCTGGACTTCGGCTAGCGGCGCGTGGGCGGTGATGATGCTGCGACCACGCAGCGATTCGGCCCCTTGAACACGCGCGCGTCGCGTGTTCAGATCCCCCATAACGTCCCCCATGTTGGCCTCCGGAACGGTAATGCGCAGCTCCACAATGGGTTCCAGCATCACAGGCCCCGCTTCGCGCACAGCCAGCTTAAAGGCCTCGCGTCCAGCAGTTTCAAAGGCGATGGCCTTGGAGTCTACGGGGTGTTCCTTGCCGTCTGTGATGGCCACTTTCACCTTTTCGATGGGATGTCCTGAGATCACACCCCCCAGCATGACCCCCTTGACGCCCTTCTCAATGGCCGGCATGTATCCGGAGGAAATGCGCCCTCCGAAGACCTCACTCACAAACTCGAATTCACCGTCTTCAAGGGGTTCGATCCGCATGTGAACCTCTGCAAATTGCCCCGAACCGCCGGTCTGCTTCTTGTGGCGGTATTGCGCACTGCCGGATTTTGTAATGGTTTCCCGGTAGGGTACGCTGGGCACCTCCGTATCAATTCCGACCTGAAACTTCGCCTCTGCCTTGCGAATGGCGACATCGATGTGCTGATCTCCCATTCCTTGCAGGATGGTCTGATTGGTGCTGGGTTCTTGATGCCACGACAGCGTGGGATCTTCCTCAGAAAGCCTGCTCAGCACGCTGCTGATTTTGGCCGAATCGGCCTGGGTCTTGGGAACGACCGCCACAGAATACAACGCACTTGGATAAGTTGGCGAGCCCACGGTCAGCGCGTTGGTTTTCTCCGACAGCGTGTCACTGGTTTGCGTTTCGTTAAGCTTAGCGATCACGCCAATATCGCCTGCGTGCAATTTCTTGGTCGGGATTTGCTCCTTGCCGCGCAATAGCTGAAGGGTGCCGATACGCTCAGCCTCGCGGCGGGATTGATTCCAGGCGCGGCTATCCGAACTCAGCGCACCCGAGAAAATGCGAAGATACGTCAGCCGGCCTACGAATGGATCGGCGGTCGTCTTCCACACGTACGCCGCTAACGGTCCCGAGTCTCGCCCTTCAATCTCGATTTCTTCCCCTTTGCTCTGTGCGCTGCGCGGCGGCGCGTCCGCTGGGGAGGGAAAGAGCTGCACCATCGCCTCCAGAATTGGAATGGTGCCAATGCCAGCCGTCCCGGCGGAAGCAAAGACGGGTACAAAAGCCTTAGACCAGACTGCCTGTCGAAAGCCGCTTGCAATCTCCTCGGCTGAAAGTTCCTCGCCCTCCAGGTACTTCTCAAGCAACCTGTCGTCCCCTTCCGCGGCGGCCTCGACAAGAGCCGTGCGCGCTTCCTCGGCCGCATCGGCCAGCTCATCCGGAATACTCTCCTCAGATTTTCCTTCCTTTGGCCGCGCCACCATCCTGAACAAATCAATGACCCCTTTGAACGCTTGTTTTTCGCCCCAAGGGAGGTTCACAGGGATGAACGTTACATCCCCAGACAACGATCTGACCGAGGCTAACGTACGTTTGAAATTGGCGTTGTCGCGGTCCATCTTTGTGATGACCACAAAGCGCGGCAGCCCGAATTCCTCGCAGGTATCCCACATCACTTCGGTGCCGACCTCGACGCCAGCTACCGAATCCACAAGCAGCATGGCGCCCTCGCTCACCCAGAGGGCTGATATCGGCTCACCAACGAAATCCATAAATCCGGGCGTATCCAGTACATTGATCTTATGGCCTTGAAATTCCACTGGCAAAATGCTGGTGGACAGGGATTGTTTGCGTCGGATCTCCTCATCTTCAAAATCCGAGATTGAATTCCCCTCATCGGTCTTGCCCATGCGATTGGTGGCGCCGGTGTGGAAGAGCATGGCCTCGCCCAGCGAGGTCTTTCCTGCGCCGCCGTGGGAAACGAGGGCAATGTTGCGAAGTTTCTCGGTTGCGTATTCCTTCATCGATTGGCGTCCTTGAGCTGAGGTTCGATGATTGTAAGAGAGGTACTGGGTGGTGTAAAGGTGAGCGGGCTCAGGAGGTCTTTTTCGGGCTGGATGATAAAATCCGCCCGGTGTCTGTAGGCCAATTCCTCAACCAGCACTCATTTACCTTCGGTGCCGCGTTTGCGCTGGCGATGCTGGCTATCTGGCTCTTCCGCGACGGCATTACGCTGAACGATCTACTGACGTTCGGCGCGTTGGGCCTGGGCCTCGGGATTGCGTACTACTTTTTCAATCCGGGAGAGAGTACCGAGACCGATGCGGAGGCCGTGATCGAACAGATAGGCGCCGGTACCCCCGTGTTGCTCGAATTTCAAAGTCCCTTTTGAGGATCATGCATGGCAGCCAAGCCCATCGTGGATGGGATCGAACGAGTGCATGAAGGAAAATTGACCGTAATACGCTTAAATATTCAAGACCCTGCGGGTGAGGCCTTGCTCGAACGCTACGAATTTCGCTTCACGCCCACCTTCATCTTCTTCGACGGTGCCGGCGAGGAGCTCCAGCGCTGGGTAGGTGCAATTTATTCTGCCGAGGTGCGGGAGCTACTCGAAGATGGCGCAGGTCGATCCCCCGATCAATAGACAGTGCTCTTTCTTTTTTTAGATGGCGTTGGCCTTGGGGCGGATGATCCGGAGCAAAACCCTTTTGCTGCTGCCGATATGCCAAACTTGGTAGATCTTCTCGAAGGTCGGCGGCTCGTGGCAGGTTCCGCTCCATTCGAGGGTCAGCGGGCAACGCTATTAGCGGTAGATGCTCGGCTGGGTGTTGATGGTGCGCCGCAATCCGCCACCGGTCAGGCCGCCCTGCTCACAGGCGAAAACGTCCCGGCACAGGTTGGAGAGCACTACGGCCCCAAACCTAATCCGGCGGTGGCTGAAATCGTCCGGCGGGACAACCTGTTCATGCAGGTTTTGAAGCGCGGCGGTTCAGCGGCGCTTCTGAACGGCTATCCCCCGCGTTATTTCGATGCTATCGAGCGCGGCGTCAGGCTCTACTCATCTATCCCGCTGGCGGCTACTTCTGCCGGTGTGGAATTGATGACGGTACAGGATATGCAGAATGGCAGAGCCTTCTCGGCTGATTTTACCGGCGCGGGATGGTCCGAGCAGCCAGGCTTTCCCTCGATCCCAATCTACGATCCACCGCAGGCCGGCCGCCTGCTTGCTGGAGCTGCTGAACAATATGAACTGGCCTGGTTCGACTTTTGGCCGAGCGATTTCGCTGGACATCGGGGCGAGATGGCAGATGCGATTGCCTTGCTAGAGAACCTGGATGCGGTTTTCGGAGGCTTGGTAGAGGCATGGGGGGATAGGTCGGACTTGATCGTTGTAAGCTCCGATCACGGCAACCTGGAGGATCTTTCCAAAAAGGGTCATACGCTGAATTCGGTGCCGGCCCTGATGATTGGACCGTCGGAGATGAGGAGAGCCTTCTCCAGT
>JAZGCZ010000085.1:0-12127 GCA_036477195.1 Anaerolineales bacterium
CAAGCTAGAATTTATCGATCGACTCCGCGACGAGATGCGTTTCTCCGGGCCGGAGGCATTACTCGAGCAGATCGAAGTGGATATCAGTCACGTGCGCAGTTTGCTGGATGAGCTCAGGCTGGGCTGAGGTTAGCCTAATGTTGGGTGAGATCTTGGACCGCGATCAGCCTGCGGCTGATTTCATGCTCGGCTGCGGTTTGCCTAGTGTTCGGTGAGATCCTGGACCGCAGCCAGCCTGCTCTCTGCCAGCGTCACGTACTCCCCCTCGATTTCATAGCCAACATAGCTCCTCTCGTTCTTCAATGCAGCCACGCACGAAGTTCCTGAACCGGCGAAAGGATCCAATACGACGTCCCCCCGGTAGGTGTACAGTTTGATGAGTCGTTCAGGCAGCTCTTCCGGGAAGGGCGCCGGATGACCGATCTTTCGCGCGGATGCTGCGGGGATATGCCAGACGCTCTTCGTCCATTCCAGAAACTCGTCCCGCTCAATCGTACTATCGCGATCACTCGCCTTGCGCGAAAAGGACTCCTTCGAGAACACCAGAATGTACTCGTGAACGTCGCGTAAAACTGGATTGCTCGCTGATAGCCAGGATCCCCAGGCCGTCGACCCCGCGGCACTTGCTCCCTTGTCCCAAATAATCTCTCCGCGCATGTGGAAGCCCGCCTCAACCATGTCTTCAATTACAAAAGCGTGAAGAGGGAGATAGGGCTTGCGGCCGAGATTCGCCACGTTGACACAAGCGCGACCGCCGGTAACCAGGACTCTGTAGGTCTCCCTGAAGACATTACTAAGTAATAGCCTGTACTCATCCAGAGAAAGGTCCTCATCGTAGTCCTTGCGTACGTTGTAGGGCGGGGAAGTAACCATCAAGTGAACGGAGTGGTCTGGCAATTCGCTCATTTCCTCTGAAGAGCTCTCAAAGATGCGGTTGCGGTATTCGTCCGGCAGCTTTTGTTCCTTGTATTCGCTCACCTCTTTAGGTTTGAGATCGCGATAAAGTCGGCTAGAGTAGAAATGCGAGGAATCGTGGCTGAATCGGCCTCCGGTACCGAAACTGCTGGTTGCAGTCCGCTTCCGATCTGATTTACCCATAACCCAGCTGCCCCAGCGCGGTCGCATCGTCTCGCCAGTGTGGCCACACCTTCACGCGCAGATCCAAGTAAACCTTTCTGCCCGACATCTGCTCGATCGACTCTCTCCCTAATTTCCCAATTTCGCGTAGCATTGAACCACGCTTCCCGATCACAATCCCTTTTTGAGAGTCGCGCTCCACATAGAGAATGGCTGCAATGTAGGCGCCCCGATTTCCTCGCTCTTTGTATTCATCGATCTGCACCGCGAGACTATGTGGGACTTCGTCGCGCAGCAGTTCGAGCGCTGCAGATCGAATGAGATCGGCCGCGATATCGCGCTCATAGGCGTCGGTGACTACTGCGTCCGAATAATACTGGGGGCCGATCGGGAGCCGGTCCACAACCTCCTGGGTCAGCAGGTCCAAGTTATCACCACGGGTGGCCGACACCCCTATCGCGTATGAATTCGGCAAAAGAGCCAAGTAGGCATCCCAGTGGGATTGCAGCTGCTCCGGCCGGATGAGGTCCATCTTATTCATCGCTGCAACGGTTGCAGTATCGCCTGCGCGCTGGAGAATGGCTTCTGCAACCATTCGATCGCCTTCTTTGGGCGTCAGGTGAACGTCGAATACGCACAGAATCACATCTGCATCGTTAAGCGCATTTGACGCAACGCTATTCATATACTTTCCCAGTTGATTGCGAGGCCGGTGTATTCCAGGTGTATCCACGAATACCGCCTGAGCGGTGGGAGTAGTCAGGATGGCTAGCTGACGAACGCGCGTTGTTTGAGGTTTGGGAGAAACCGGCAGGATGTCTTGTGCAAGGATTGCATTGAGCAGCGTCGATTTTCCAACATTAGGCCGACCAGATACGGCCACAAAACCGGAGCGGTGCTCGCTGCCCACCGCCCAATTGTCCGGTCTAGGTCGCGCGCTGTCAAGCAAATTCTCTAGCTCACACCGATCCCTAACTCTAGGTGCGGGCTATAATACCGAGCCACCAAGCAGGAAAGCGAACAGAATGTCTTTTTTCCGACGGACTAAGAAGCAAAATCGGTTCATTGAGCTGCTGATAAAGCAGGCAGAATACACATCTGAGGGTTTGCAGATCCTGCTGGAGTATGTGAAAAAGCCTGAGGAGGCTCTGGCAAGCAAGCTGACACACATTGAGAAGGAGGCGGATGAAGTCCGCCGCATCCTGATCGATGAACTAAATCGAAGCTTCGTGACCCCAATCGATCGGGAGGACATCTTTGCGCTCTCTCTCACCGTCGATGACGTCCTGGACTACGCCAACACGACCATCGAAGAGATGGAACTGCTCGAAATTGAACCTACGCCCCACATGGTGCGGATGATATCCCTGCTGAGTGAGGCGGCTTCAGAGATCTACCGAGGGGTAGTCCGGCTGGAGAAAAACCCGAATGTAGCCAATGATCACGCAGTGCGGGCTAAGGCGCTTGAGAACCGAACTGAAACGGTGTACAGAGAGGCTATTGCCGATCTATTTCACTTGCCCAGAGATGTCGACCACATTGTCGAGATGTTAAAACTCCGGGAGGTATATCGTCACCTCTCCAACGCGGCTGATCGCGGGGACGCTGCGGCAAATGTGATTGGAGACATCGTCGTCAAGAAAATATAGGGTGAAATGTGATCGAGGAAATCGTCGTCAAGAAAATGTAGGACGAATAAGAAGAGGGGCCAGACGGCCCCTTTTTGGTATTAATTGTGCATGTTGTGCGTCGGGGAATCCAACTACAGGTTCAGGCCAATCGATCCAGCTTCATTCCCACTTCCCTCCACTGGATCTTCGAAATTCCAAGCTTCTGGCGCAGAGAATCCTTGTCCATGCCCGACTTGTAGTCTGTCAGGGCGCTGGTCCACCTGCACATGTTGAACGAAAGGTGCTTCTCGAGGCCGGCCTCTTCGCCGACATCCTCCAGTAAGTATTCAAGGCGTCGTGGCGAATATGGAAACAATCGCTCAGAAGGCCCATACTGCTTGAGGTATTCCTTGTAAGCGGGAATCCAGCTGGAATCAAGCGGCAGCTTGCGCTCACGGTAGCGCTTGCTCACATCTCCATACCGAATCCACAAGATCGCGCCCTCCGCGGATTTTAAATCCACGTGATTTAGGTGAATTGCCAGGCATTCGCTCTTCTTTATGCCGGTGTGCAGTAGGAGGCTGACCAAGGTGAAGGGTCGCGAATCTGGTGATTCCTTTTGCCGCATCCCTTCCGCGGCTTTCAAGACTGCCAGGAGTTCGTCTTGCGTCAACACTCCTGGCAAGGGGCTCAGAACCGATTCTTGCGGAATGGCGGCCGCGGGATCCTCTACCAGCACACCTGAGTGGGTCAGCCACCGGAAGAAGGCCTTCAGCGAGGTCACCCGGCGGGAGTAGGTCTTGGGGCTGCAAGGGATCCCGCGCCGGTTGAGCATCCAATCAAGGAAATTCCGCAGATCGTGCGTGCCGATGGAATTGATGGAGTGTCCGGCCCCCATGAAGCGGGCCAGCAAACGCAGATCACCCGTAAAGGCTTTCACAGTATTAACCGCACGCCCGCTTTCCTCCAGGTCTTCTCCCCACACTTGGATCGCAGCGCTCAAGCTGGAATCCGGTCGCAACGGACCTTCGGCGATTCCAAGAGAGCTGGAGAAGATGGGCAGGTTCTCGCGTCGGTCAGACATGGACTCTCCCGTCAGGTCCTAGAAAAAGACCTTCGAGGGAAAATTCCTCGATAAACTTCCACAATGTGGGGTACAAGCTTCGCATAGCCACGGTCGGCGATACTAGACTCGAGACAGCGAATTGTCAAATGCTTAGCGTTCGAGGGTACTGGGAAGGTTGGGTTATCCCAGCTGGTCTCGCGTGGGGTCAAAACAAGGGTCGTAGTCATCCCCAATAACCAGGCGGAAGGCGAAGGGTGAGGTCGGGTCAGGTTCGGCGGTCAGCTGCGATTCCGGGAGGCCGAACGCTTGGAGAATTTCTTCGACCGCTCCGTCCTGTGCTATTCCATAGTCGATCAGATGTGTGGATCTGCCGGAGGAAGGTGACTGCGACCCCACATGAGTCGCGAAGCCGGCGTACTGGAGCCGCTCTGCGGCAAGTTCCCCCCAATGTCCCTGTGTAGAAGAGTTAACTACTTCCACTGTCAGCGCGACCTCAGGCACCAATTCATCAAACGCTTCAAAATCGAGGGCATCTGCAACAAGTGCGGCAATCGGACCGGGTTTCGGCACCAAAACCTGTGCGCCCGAACTCGGAATGCGCCAACTCGTTACCTCATCCCGCCCGATAAAGCGGCTGCGTACATCTGCCGTACCAACGCGCGCCGCAAGCGGCGCCAATGAGAGCAGTTCGGTGACTGCCATATCCGTAGTGACGGAGTCTCGGAGATCGCCGTAAAGGTCCGGGATGCGGAGGATCAACCCAAGCGAAAGTATTTCCCGGTAGAGTGCTCTAAGCACTTCTTGCTGTCGACGGCCCCGATCAAAATCGGACGACAGCTTCCGAGATCGTGCGTACCAGAGTGCCAAATCTCCATCCATGCGCCTTACACCGGTTGGAACGGTATATAAGTGCCAATTCTGTTCATTCTCCGGATCCAGCGCGGGGCTTTTCAATCGCCAATCGCGATACGAACAGGTGACGTTCACGTCCACCCCGCCGATCGTGTTGACGATGCTGCTGAACCCATTCATCTCGACCTTTGCATAATGATGGATCGGGATCCCAATGTTGTAGCGAACGGTATCGGCAAACAGCGCTGGGCCTCCGCCAGGGTAATTAATACGGTCTCCAAGACTAAATGCGGTGTTGATACGCTGCATGCCGTATCCGGGGAGATACACATATAAATCACGCGGGATAGACAGCATAGACACTTCACCGCGCTCAGGATGGATCGAAAGAATAATGATCACGTCGGTGTTGAATCCGGTCCAATGCGGGCGCCGATCCGAGCCCAGGAGGGCAATATTGATAATCGCGGGATCGATGGGCAGCGGCGCAGATGGTGGGGGAATTGGGGTGGGCGGAGCCGGAGCGTTTCCGTACGTGAAGGGCGCTGGCCAGCCTACGTCAAAGATTGCAGGGGCAGTAGGTTGTGGAGTTGAAGTGGCAGCAGGTGGAGTTGGGGATTGATAAATTTCGGTCGGAAGCTTGTCCAGTCGAAGTGCATTGCTTTCCGATTTTGGGGATGGAAGGCACCCGACCAGCCCGAGGGCCAGGGTCAATAGAATCAGCGAGTATCGCATCATGAAGCGGCTGCAACCGTCCCCTTACTTGCCGGGATAAGCACGGTCACAGTGCTCCCCGATCCCACTTCACTTCCGATCCACACCATGCCGCCGAGCGAATCAGCGAGTAATTTGGCCCGCGGCAGCCCGGGGTCATCCCCTTCGGAATCGACCCCTGCTTGGAAGGCCCGGCCGATGTCCTCCGCTGGAACTCCGGGGCCCTGATCCGAAACCGCGATGCTGACCCAGCCTCCGTCATCTGCCTGAGCTGCGATGCTAATTTGGGAGTTGCTTGGGGAGATCTGTATCGCGCGTTCTAGAAGGATGACGATGATTTGTCGCAGGAGATCCGAATCCACAGACACTCGTGGTAGCGACTTCGGGATTGTGCGTTTCAGTTCAATGCCGGATTCCCCGAGGCTGGTCGCGACCTGAGTTTCGGCAATGTCGACAACCGCGCCCATTTCGATCAGGGTCTGAACTGTACTTTGAGGCGCCCGCACGAGGTCGAGAAGACCGCTCAGCTGCTGGTCGAGGGCTGCGGCGTTCTCACGGATATGGTCGAGGAACTTTCGCTGGTCCGGTTCGAGTTCTCCAATAGCGCCGCTTCGCAGCATATCGTTGTAGCCCCGAATGGAGGTAATTGGCTCGTGCATATCCATTAATTGCGAGGTCAGGGTGCCGACTTGGGCCATGGAGGCTCCGGATTCTATCGCGCTGACTTCTGCAAGTTCCTCCAGAGCGAGCCGCAACTCTCCTTTTAACATCTCTGTCTCTTCTGGAGGGGCGCCCTCAATAAGATCTGGCCACGAATTAATCTTGCGACCCAGGTAATGCGCCCAGGCCTCCAATATTGCCAGGTCAGCTGCAGACCAGTTTGGTCGCTCGATGCTGGAAAGCAGCAGCATCCCGCCAGCTCGTTCGCCCTCGAGCAAAATGGGGGCAATCATCGCCGCGCCGCCTGGACCCAGACCAAGTGCCTCTCTGACCGCGTGTACCTCTTCCTGTTTGTGAAGGATCTTGGCCCGGCCTCGAACCACCGAAGACGCAATCTCAGGTATGGCTTTGACATGAAGCTGGGGACCCGATGGATCTCGCCGCCCATCCGCATCTACAGAGGCCACCAGAGCAAGCCCTCCCGATTGATCCGGGCCACCAAAGATCAATCCATATCGAGCCTGCAAGAAGCGCGCGACTAACCGCAGCCCGCTTTGCGTCAGGAGCTCAGGCTCCATGGCCTCTTCAAATAGATTGAGCGCCTTGGAGAACGCGGCAAACGGCGTATCTGATTGTTCGCCTTTACCAGATTTGTTGATCAGAGCTCTAATGAATCGCAACGGAGATGGCCCCCAAGTGCCAGGCCAGGGGAATTAATTGGGCGGCCTCAGGCATAAACAGGCTTCTTGGCGAATTGGCCGCGGATTATAGCACGCTGCCTTGCAGCAGGCCCCTGGACGCTGGGGTTATATTGATTGGCCTAAAGGGCCTTGCCCGAGCGAATTATGCCAGCGGTTCGGTTGATTGGGCTAGGGGGCCTTGCCCGATGGAATTATGCTAGCGGTTCGGTTGATTGGCCAAGAGGGCCTTGCCCGATGGAATTATGCCAGCGGTTCGGTTGATTGGGCTGGAGCCCGCTGGCCAAGTCCGACCCACCGAAGGGTCAGCATTCCGTAGAGGACTGTGAGCCAGAAGGTTACACCGCGAAACGTGAGGGTAATTACGGCGGAGACAGCCAGCGACAATCCGAGCGAGGTCATGACGAGGGTCATAGCGCCCTCAACGAAACCGATTCCCGAAGGCGTAGGCGACACAATGTAGAAGAGATATCCGATGCTGAAGCTGGCGATCAGCATACTGATGGTAAAGGACTGTCCAAAAGCAACGAAAATCAAACCCAGTATGGCGATAAGCAGCGCCTTGCTGCTAAATGCCAACGCGGCAGGAATCAGAAGCTTGCCTGGGGACTTCCTAACAATTTGCAAACCTTCATAAACATCCTCCGCAAAGGGTCGCGCGCGAGAGATATCCACAGAGTCGCGTCGAAGGATAGGTTGCAGCATCCGGTTCAGGATTGTTCCAAGGCGGGTAAGCACATTGGCAAGCAGGACCGGCGAGCGCATGCCCATGAACAGTACCAGGCCCGTGACCAGCGCAATCCCGGCCAACACCAGCACCGCCAGGATACTAGCGGCGCTGAGCTGATTCAGCCTGAATAGGAAGAACAGACCGAGGAGTACGACCGCCAGCAGGCTGAATTGCTCGAAGAAGACGAACAATGCCCCTCCGGTCGTGACCCTTCCCGACCGAAGGCCGCGCTTGTTTCCGTCCGCGATCAGCACCGCAATCCCGCCCATGCCACCGCTCGGTGCCACCACACTCACAAATTGGGCCGAGATGACTACCAAACCCAGGTGAAAGAACCGTTCTCGGATTCCCAGGATGCGGTAGATCACCCAGAAGGATGCGGTGATATTGACCATCCACAGAAACTGCACAACGATTGCTAGGCCCAGCCACGCCGGATCACCCTCTCGGAACGAGTCGATGACTTGCTCAAGTTCGGCAATCCGGGAGAAAACGAAGAAGGCGCCGAGAGAGATCGCAAGCAAAAATAGCAGACGACGCATCGCTCAGGCCGGCAGACTTTCTAGACTGGCAGGGTCGCCAACTGCAAAGGCGTGAGCGCCACGGTCAATTCGAGTACAAAGCTTGGTGAGCACGTCTTTGGGTCCTAGCTCAATGAAGGTCTCAATCCCCAGCGTGCGCATGGCTTCAATGGTCTCTGTCCATCTCACGCGGGAGGTGAGCTGAGCCTGCAGTTCTTCCTTGATCTCCGCAACGGACGAAAGCGGCTTGGCACTGACATTGGCAATCACGGGGATTGAAGGTGTCTCAATGGGTGTTCCCGCAATAGCCTCATTCAGCTGCGCCTGTGCGGGTTCCATCAAGGGTGAGTGCGCGGCGATGCTCACTGCAAGCGGGATTACTCGTCGTGCTCCGGCTTGCTTCAGTCGCTCAGTTGCTTCTTCCATTCCGGCTTTGGATCCAGAAATCACGAGTTGCCCCGGGCAATTGTCATTGGCAAGCTGAACCACTTCGCCTGTCGCGGTTTGAGCTTCAGAGCACACCGCTGCAACGATCTCAGGGTCCAGCCCCAAGACTGCCGCCATGCGGCCTGGACTGTGCTCCCCGGCAGCCTTCATCGCTTCACCTCTGGCGCGAACGAGCTTGACCGCGTGCTCAAAGGAGATGGAGCCCGCGCATACTAATGCTGAAAATTCTCCCATGGAGTGACCGGCGGCGGCAGCCGGGAGTGATTGTGGATCGAGCGCACGAAGCGCCGCGATCGAGTGAACCAATATGGCGGGTTGGGTGTTAATGGTGTCGTTGAGTTGCTCGGAGGGGCCTTCCCAGCAGAGGGTGGAGAGAGGAAAGCCAAGAATCTCATCCGCTTCCGCGAAGATCTCCGCCGCAGCCGAGTGCTGTGCGGCCAATTCCTGACCCATTCCAACTTCTTGAGAGCCCTGGCCTGGAAACAGGTATGCGGTGGAGCGTGAATTGAGGGCCATGGCGGGGAACGTTAGTTGCTTTCGATCTCCACGACCTCTCGGCCGGCATAGTGTCCGCAGTTGGGGCAAACGTGGTGCGGGAGGTGTTTATCGCCGCAATTTGTGCAGTTGATAAGATGCCGGGGCCTCAATGCATCGTGTGCACGGCGCCGATTGCGACGACCTTTTGAAGTCCTACGCTTGGGAAGAGGTGGCATTTGCTTCCGCTTGTCCTTACAGAATGGTGCCTGCCGACTGGGCAGGCCGGACCATTATAACTTGGGCGATAGCACTGTCAAGAACCCGGTCTGCGATGGACCTTTATTGAGGACGCAGCGAGCATCGCTGCACGCTCACTCAGGTCTGCCGAGAACAGCCCAAGGGTCCGTTCGGTATAATTCGGCGGTGTCATCAAAAAAACTGACCTATCTCGACGACGAGGGAGGGGCGAAACCAGTGCAGTCAAAAAATCTGACCCATCTCGACGACGAAGGAAGGGCACACATGGTAGATGTAGGCGCAAAGCCGGAGACCGAACGGGTGGCGATTGCTAAGGGCGTCGTGCGGGTATCGCCTGAGACACTTGCCACGGCCAGGGAGGGCAACCTGAAAAAAGGGGACCTCATCAGCGTGGCGGAGCTTGCGGGAGTGATGGCTGCCAAGCGCACCGCGGATCTCATTCCGCTGTGCCATCCCCTTTCGCTGACCCATATCAACGTCGAATTGGAGTTCGCAGAGGATCCACCAAGGATCGAAGTGAAGGCAGAAGTGCAAACTATGGGTCGCACGGGCGTAGAGATGGAGGCGCTCACCGCCGTGTCAGTGGCCTCGCTAACCGTATACGACATGATTAAGGGGTTGGAGCGAGGGGCACGCATCACCGACATCCGTCTTATTGAGAAGCGGGGCGGATCTTCTGGGGACTTGACTCTGGAGTAAGTCGTGTTAATTGATATTTTGTACTTTGCGACGCTCAGGGACCTGATCGGGCAGCGAAGAGAAAAGCTCGAAGTTCCGCGCGGCTCGACGATCGGCGATCTTAAAGACAAGCTTGGGGAGCGAGGAGAGCGTATCGCGCTCGCGCTCAATGTGGCGCTGTTCTCAATCAATCGCGAATTTGCATTTGCTGAGGAAACGCTGCAGGAAGGCGATGAAGTAGGCGTATTCCCGCCAGTGAGTGGCGGGTCGCAGCCCACCATCCTTGAGGTCACCAAGGCAAGCCTTGATCTGGACGACATCGTGGCATCGATCACCAGCGAGACAACCGGAGCAGTCTGTACGTTCACCGGTATTGTGAGGGCCAAGACGACGAGGGCCGATTCTCGTGAGACCGCCTATCTCGAATATGAGGCCTACGAGGCCATGGCGGAAGAGAAACTGCAGCAGGTCAGCGATGAAATCAGAAAAAAGTGGCCCGCAGTTGAAGGAATCGCGATCGTCCAACGCTTAGGGCACCTCGAGCCTGGAACGCCGACCGTGTTGATCGCGTGCAGTGCCGGCCATCGCGATTCAGGAGTATTTGAGGCGGCCCGATACGGCATCGATCGATTGAAGCAGATTGTGCCGATTTGGAAAAAAGAGGTGGGACCTTCGGGAGAATCCTGGGTCGAAGGCAAGTATCGGCCTGAGCCAATGGATCGGTCCGCAAAATGACAGCTGACTTACCTGAGGGTTGGGATTGGCCTTTCCGCTGCACTAATTGTGGAAGGGATTATCCCAGCCGCGGGCTGCCTTATCGGTGCCCAACATGTGGCGGGCATTACGATCTTGTCGATGGCCTGCGATATGAGCCCGGATCCGAGCGAGGCTTCGAGCATTATTCGAAAAGCTTCCCATTGCCGCCGGGATCGAAGCTGTACTCGTTGGGAGAGGGCAACACGCCGCTCGTCGTTGAGGAGATGGATCAGGGTAGGGTTTACCTGAAGTGTGAGCACCTCAACCCTACCGGATCCTTTAAGGATCGCGGAACGGCGGTGCTCGTCTCGGCGCTAAAGGCAGTCGGGGTGGAGGAGGCGGTTGATGACTCCTCTGGAAATGCCGGCGCGTCATTTGCAGCATATGCCGCCCGAACCGGGATCCGAGCCAGGGTATTTGTTCCTGATTACGCCTCCGGGCCAAAGCGGGCTCAGATCGAAGCTTACGGAGCGGAGCTGGTGCCGATCGTAGGAACCAGGTCTGCAACGACGGAGGCGGCGCTGCGCGCGGTCGATGGCGGTTCAGTTTATGCGAGCCACGCCCATATGCCCCATATCGTGGCGGGCATGGCGACGCTCGCGTTTGAAATCGCTGAGGCGCTTGGAAGGGCCCCGGGCGCGTTGGTTCTTCCGGTTGGCCAGGGCACTTTATTGCTTGGAGCGCACCTTGGGTTCAAGGCGTTGCTTGAAGCGGGAGTTACAGATAGCATGCCGGCGTTGATTGGAGTGCAAGCTCAGGCTTGTGCACCGCTGTGGGCGGCGCATGAAAGCGGCTCGGCCCAGCAAGACCCGGTGCAGGAACAGGCGACCATCGCTGAGGGCATCCGCATCCCTCAGCCGCTTCGTGGACAGGCGGTGCTCCGCGCGGTCGAGGAAACGGATGGGGCAATAGCTGCCGTCGAGGAAGCCCAGATTGAGCGTGGCTTGGCCGAGTTGGCCCGACGAGGATTTCTGGTAGAACCAACCTCAGCCGTCATCTGGCCGGTATTGGAGCAGCTCCTCCCTGAATTACCGGAACCCGTGGTCGCGGTATTGACCGGATCGGGATTCAAGTCAGGACCGGAGAGTTGGCCGGTTGGGGTAGCGCATGGTGCCAGCCAGCAAGCTGCCATCTAGCATAATTATGTGCCAAATCGAATTCATGATCAAGGGAGATTGCTAGTTATGAGACGCGTGGTGATAACTGGAATGGGGACCGTCAGTCCCGTGGGGAATTCTGTGGAAGAGAGCTGGGGCAACATCGTTGAGGGTGTATCCGGTGTGGGCCCCATCACGGTCTTCGAAAGCAATGATCTGCTGGTTCAAATCGCATGCGAAGTCAAGGGATTCGATCCCGAAGACTACATGGAGAAGCGCGAGGCCAGGCGCATTGACCGGTTCCAGCAATTCGGAATTGCTGCCGCAGAGCAGGCCATCGATCAAGCCGGACTGGAAATAGGGCCCGAAGAAGCAAGTCGAGCGTCGGTGATCATTTCTTCAGCCGTGGGTGGGATTCTTAGCCTTGAGGAGGGGATGATCGTATTCATCGAGAAAGGGCCTCGCAGAGTCTCACCCTTTGTCATT
>JAZGCZ010000086.1:0-4452 GCA_036477195.1 Anaerolineales bacterium
ATCGAGGGGAGAGCTACTGCTCGTCAGATACTCGGATAAGATCTCCCAGCAGATAATCCTCGTTAGCATTTGAAAAAAGCTCGGCGTAGCCCCGATTGCGCCAGCCGAAATCCAGCCCCTTGCGATCTCGAAGCCGCAGCGTAGACCGGACGAATTGCGCATCTTCAGTGGGCGGTAGTCGAGACGATCTACGCAAAAGCAAAACAACGGTAACTCCGTAGCCAAACAGTCCCAACGCACCGATCAGCAGTAAATCAATCATTCCAATTTCCTGCAGATTGACCAACTCAGCCGCCAGCGCGCCGACAATCAAAACGCCGGCAACCAAAATGGAGCCTAAATGCGCCACTAACTTGGATGTCCTCTGCTCCTCGCTGCGAACGCTTGCGCGCTCATGACAGGATTCGCAAAGCGGAACCTGGTATGCAAGATCCTTGTTCGCACTAAGCGCAAAGAGAAGTCTTCTTGGGGCAGGCCGCCGCAGGCAATGTGCGCACCGCTCGGAAGGCAGAGAGGCTGTCTTTTGAGCAAGGGATACGACATATCGATGGCCGGGCTCCGGCTCTGATACATCTGCTGTCTCCTCTAAAGGTTCACCAGAATCCGGAGGTGGATCGGATCTTCCCTCAGCCACAAATTCATCTAATTCACCAATGCCAAAGGGGGGTGTGGGTGCCGGTTCGGCCACAGCCAGGCCAGCACCGTTTCCGCCGATTCCAAACGGTGGTGTAAGGTCGGATTCGGGTTCGTTCACATCGTTCTCCGATATCCGCTCCGAGTTGGCCATCGTATGTACGGCCTCCAATGTAGTCCACCGCTTAAGAACCAACTGCCCGGTCTTGGGATAGTCGTGCGAAAAGGATCCATACATCGCCCAATCGGCGGCTTCATTTAAAATAAATGCAGATTCGCAGTTCATGCACATTACATAATCTGGAAGATTTTCCACATGAACGACAGAGAGCGTAGATTCACCGCAAACGGCGCAGGCGCGTCCAGCTGCGTATTCGTCGTCAACGGTTTTTAAGGGTAGGTGCTCCATTGCTGTGGTGGGAGTGGTCAAGGCCTCGCTCTCAATCTAGCACAACCCTGATTCAGGGATAACCGACCCACTTTCCTATGCGCTTACTCCATTGATTTGAACGCATCCGATCCAAATGCCTGCATCAACATCAGCTGTATTCCTGGGCGTTTGGGCAACAGCACGGAGCCACCACTAGGGGTCCTCCAGGAATCTACGAGATCTCGGTCCACGCTGAAATGGCTGATACGTTTCGGATCCGTCCCAATTTGTACGGCAGTCGGTACTAACGGCAAGAGCTCTAGCAGTTCAAGATCGGTGAAGAAGGTGGTATAGAACTGGTTATAGAGCTGAGGTACGCGAGCCAGTCCATTGAGGGTCAGTACTTTGGAAAAGACAGCACGGACGACTTCCTGCTGTCTTCTCATTCGGTCGAAGTCGCCTCCCCACTTTCGCATGCGCACGTAGCAAAGTGCCTCGCCCCCATCCATGTTGTAGGAGCCCCCGGGTTGATAGGTGAGGATCTCGCCACGGCACTCGTCTTTCGTGAAGGCGGTTGCCTCGACGGTGATCCCTCCTAGAGTGTCTATGGCAGAAATGAATCCATCGAAGTTCATCCGTGCCCAGCCATCCACGGGAATTCCGAAGTTGTAGTGGATGGCCTGCTTGGCCATGTCGATTCCCCCACGGATAATCGCCGTGTTGATCCGATCCATACGCCAACCCGGAATATAAACATAAAGGTCTCTGGGGATCGAAATCAAGGTGGCAGTGCCCTCCGAGGGGTCGATAGAAACCACCATTATGGCGTCAGTTCGAAAGCCGGCCGAATTGGGTCGCTTGTCGCTTCCAAGTAGCAAAATATTGACCACGTTCGAGCCGAATGCGATCTCAGGCATCGGAGGAGGGATCTCCGTTGATGAAAGTTGGGTCGGGGCGGGAAAGTCGCCCCAAATCGGGGTAGGGGTGGGCGAAATCTCAGGGGTAGGACTCCCAGACAGCTCAGAGGCAGATGGAGTCTCGGAATTTGTAGTGACAACTGGAAGCGGGATAACCGGAACTGGCGTGGCGCTGTTGAGAGCGTTGACAGTTGCAACCACACTTGTTTCGAGTGGGCCATTCAGCAAAGGATCTTGATCAAATCCGGCAGCCGTAAAGCTACAAGCACCAATAATCGCCGATCCAATGATGGCCAGGAAGAATCTGACGGTCTTCAGCTTGTTATCCACTCCATCATGGCCAGAACGAACCTAACAGTCTTCAGCTTGTTATTCACTCCACCATGGCCAGGAAGAATCTGACGGTCTTCAGCTTGTTATCCACTCCATCATAGCCAGAACGAACCTAATAATCTTCAGCTTGCTATCCACTCCTATCTAAGAGACGGTATTCTGAACCGGATTGATCCCGCGGATTCTAGTCGAAAGCCACTTCTCGGATATCCCTGCAATAGGTGTGCCGTCCTGCACACACAGCGCGGGAACATCTGTCTTGGTGTGAATAAACCAAATAAAGGTGTATTTTGCTGCCTAGACGGACAAAATCGCTCCGTTTCACTGAAATTTCCGGTAATGAGTTGCTGTAGGTAGTCTGGAAAATAGCAGCCGCCCGCTTAAGCCGGAGGAAGAGGGGACGCGGGCGGCTTTGAGGCCTGGACACTCTGGGGGGAAATGTCCGCAACTATGGTATGCGATTTGACCCCCATCACACCTTACGGAGACCTTACAGGAACGAGTAGTACCCTGCTTCCGAGGGTGGAGCAGAAAGGAGGGTCGACCGCACTTGTAGATAACAACTTGCCTGTCCTTCACTGATTTCCCTTTCGACTGAGCGACGCCCCTTGACGGTGGGTGCTTTCCTCGTTGTAATTCAGGCTCGAGCAACCGATCCTGCTCTGGTAAGTGGATCGACACAACAAATGACACCTGAAATCGCTCTGACTCTTCTCATTATCCTCGCCGCCTTGATCCTCTTCGCCACCGAAAAGCTCCGGGTGGACGTGGTGGCTTTGCTGGTGCTAATCGCCGTGGGCGTGCTGGGATTGGTTCCAGCCAAGGAGCTGTTCTCCGGCTTTTCAAACTCAGCCGTAATCACTGTGTGGGCGGTCTACATGGTCTCCGGGGGACTCTTCAAGACCGGTGTGGCCAACGCAATGGGCACCGGTATTTTGAGAATAGCCGGCAACACGGAGTCGCGGCTCATTGCTACCATCATGCTCACGGTCGGAGTGCTCTCGGCATTCATGAACAATGTGGGCGCAACAGCCATGTTGCTGCCAGCCGTGGTGGGCATTTCCCGGGTGACCAAAGTTGCGGTTTCCAAAATGCTAATTCCATTGGCATTTGCATCGCTCCTGGGGGGAGCGATGACGTTGATCGGCACCCCCGCCAACATCCTGGCCACCGGGATTCTCGCTGAGCGAGGGCTGCCCACCTTCGAATTCTTTGAGTTCACCCCCATGGGCCTGGTGGTGCTCACCACGGGCGTCCTGTATATGGTCTTGATCGGAAGGCGGCTGCTACCGGTCCGCGAAGGAGCCCGCGGCAAAGAGGACGTCTATAACATTCGTGACTATGTGACCGAGGTTCGTGTTTCTCCGGTGAGCTCACTGATTGGCAAGACGCTGCTCGAGTCTCGCCTGGGGCAGGACTACGACCTCACAGTGCTTGCCCTCCAGCGAGAGAACGGAAACCAGCCTCGGCTGCGTCGGGACACTGTGATCAAGATGGGAGATCTGCTCGTCGTTGAGAGCTCAGCCTCGGATCTGATGACCGCTCGACAATCGCTGGGTCTCACGACGGAAGCGGACCGAACGTTCGACATCGAAACGCTTGAACACGGGGACGTTCAGGTCATCGAGGCCACGCTCGCGCCGCGCTCGCACATCGTTGGACGCAGCCTGCGTGACGTCCGTTTCCGAGATCGATACGGCTTCACTGCGCTTGCCATATCTCGACAGGGGGAAGTGATTACCGAACGACTGGGAGATGTACCGCTGCAATTTGGAGATGCCCTCTTGCTACAGGGTCCTCAGCGCCGCGTGAAGCAGCTGCAGGAGGGCGAGAATTTCTTGGTCTTGGAGCCGATCGAAACGGAGCAGTTCCGCCGCAACAAGGCGCCCATCGCGGTCGCAGCGCTGGTCTTGGCCATTGGGCTGGCAATCTTCGCGGGGATGCAGATCTCTTTGGCCATGGTGATCGCGGCCGTGATCATGATTCTTGCCGGTGCACTGAGGATCGAAGAAGCTTATGAGAGTGTCGATTGGCGAACGGTATTTCTGGTTGCGGGGATGCTCCCGCTGGGCCTTGCGATGGAAGCCACGGGCACCGCGCGACTCCTGGCCGATATCATGCTGGGAGTGTTTGGACCCTATGGTCCCTTGGCCACGTTGGCCGGGATCTATCTGCTGGCGGCCCTCATCACTCAGCCGA
>JAZGCZ010000087.1:0-12060 GCA_036477195.1 Anaerolineales bacterium
GGCGCCGGTACCATCACCTGCAATTACGACGGCAAGCGAAAGAACGCAACAACGATTAGCGAAGGCGCCTTTATTGGAAGTGATACGATGCTCGTGGCGCCGGTTAAGATTGGCGTTGGCGCTCGTACCGGAGCGGGTGCAGTAGTCACCAAGGATGTGCCGGACCATACGCTCGCCGCGGGCGTGCCGGCGCGTGTGATCCGTAAACTAGACCCAGATGATTGATCCATTTGCCGCAGGTGTGCCGGCGCGCGTGATCCGAAAACTAGATCCAGATGATTGATCCTATTCTCGGCGTTATCTTGTTGGTGCTCTTACTGATTGCCGAGGCGGTGTTTGCTGGCGCGCGCAGTGCGCTGGTGAACAGCCGGCCGGCCAAACTCCAGCGCTTGGAGCAGGAAGGGGCAACCGGGAGCGCGTTAGCTTCACACATCACGGAAGATTCCTCAAGCCTACTACTATCGTTGAGGATTGCGCTTGGAATCGTTCGATTGCTGGTGATCGGCGTAGCGGCAACTACTTATCTGAGCTTCGCAAACGGCCTGCTAGGCTTTGTCTTGACGCTCGCAGCCACGGGACTGGTCATGAGCGTCCTGGAGTTTCTGACCGAGAGTATTGCCATGCGCAGTCCGGAGACTTGGGCACTCCGTCTAGGCCCCCTGGTTGCTATTCTGGAAGTGGTGCTTTCCCCCATCGTTCGTTTGATGCTCAAGGTGGGGGGGGAGGTCTCTTCAAACCAAAACGGGCCTTTGCACCCGCTAGTCACGGAAGAGGAGATCATGACGCTTGTGGACGCCGGCGAAGAAGGCGGCTACATCGAGCGAGACGAGAAAGAAATGATTTATTCCATCTTTCGGTTGGACGATACTCTGGCGCGCGAAGTGATGGTTCCACGCATCGACATCCAAGCGCTGGAAGAATCAACTTCCATTCCCGATGCCACCAAAATGATGTTAGAGACCGGTTACTCTCGAGCACCGATTTTCCAAGAGAGCATCGATAACGTGACCGGCTTGATTTATGTGAAAGATCTCCTGGAAGCCTGGAGCGCGGGGAACTATGAACGTCCAATTGCGGAACTCAAGCGCGAGGCTTTCTTCGTGCCGGAGGCCAAGAAGGTCGACGATCTGTTGGAGGAAATGCAGGATAGTCGCTTCCACCTGGCAATCGTGGTGGACGAATATGGCGGTACTGCTGGCCTCGTAACCATCGAGGATATCGTTGAAGAGATCGTCGGCGAAATCCGGGACGAGTATGACTTCGCTGAAGAGGCCAGCTACCAGCAGGTGGATGACGGTGAGTACATCTTCAGTGGTGGAATCGATTTGGATGACGTCAATCAGATAGCGGATGCGGATTTGCCCACGGATGCGGGTGAAACCCTAGGAGGTTTTATCTACAGCGAGCTTGGGCGCGTGCCATCTCCAGGAGACCGCCTGGAATCGGGTGGCTTAGAACTCGTCGTAGACCAGGTTGTTCGGCGGCGGATCCGACGCGTCCGTGCTAAGCGTACCGCCCCGCCCTCCAATGGACGCGACACAAATGGAGCGACGAATGGACCCTGATAATGCAAAAGTGCAAGACCTCTTTGAGCGCGCCCGCGAGGCTCGCAAACGAGCCTACGCCCCGTATTCGGAATACCCGGTAGGTGCCGCGTTGCTCACTCGCTCGGGCAAGATATTTGTGGGAGTCAATGTCGAGAATGCGGCATATCCATCGGGGATTTGCGCAGAACGGAGTGCAGTATTCAGCGCGGTTACCCAGGGCGAGAAAGCCTTCGATACGATAGTTATCGCCTCCGAAAATGGAGGCGAGCCATGCGGCGCCTGCCGCCAGGTACTTGCAGAATTTGGCATGGATCTGCTCGTGATTGCCTCCGACGCAGACGGCGAAATCCAACTGGAAGCCAAGCTCAAGGATCTCTATCCTCTCGCCTTCGGACCCGAGGATTTAATAAGGCGGTAAGTCCCCCTGCCTCGCTCCGGGGTCCCAAAAAGCCGCGCTGGTATAATGCCGCGCGTGTCCCACCGCAGCCGACTCTATAGGACAGAATCGATCGTCCTCCGCCGTCATGACCTGGGGGAGACTGATCGGATCGTCACCTTTTTCACGCCGGCCTACGGCAAGCTGCGGGCGGTGGCCAAGGGCGTTCGCCGGCCAGCCTCCAGGAAGGCTGGGCACCTGGAGCCGTTTACCCGAAGCAATCTGCTGGTCGCCAAGGGACGCGATCTCGACATCGTTACGCAGGCAGAAACGATCGACTCCTATCCCAAGTTAAGACAAGATCTGGATCGTCTTGGTCAAGCGGCCTATGTTGTCGAGCTGGTGGATCGCTTTGGCGTGCAAGAGGCCGAGTCACAAGCTCTCTTCCATCTCACGACCAACACACTTGAGCGACTTGACCGGGAGAAAGAGATGGCTGCACCACTGCGGTATTTTCAAGTCCGTCTCCTGGATCTCTCTGGCTACCGACCCGAGCTGCAAAGATGTGTCAATTGCTTGGAAGAGGCCCAACCGCAGGACCAGTTCTTCTCCGACAATGAGGGCGGCCTGCTCTGCCCGAACTGCGGCCCTAACAATCCCTACGCGCGGCCGCTCTCCCTCGGGGCGCTCAAAGTACTCCGACACTACCAACGCAATGGGTATGAAGAGGCAGCTCGTCCACAAATTGGCGGATCAGTGGCACTTGAATTAGAGGGCCTGATGGAAAGCTACCTCAATCATCTGGTTGAGCGCGACCTGCATGTCCCGGCCTTTGTTCGACAGGTCAGGGAGGTGCGGGAGGTGGGCTATGGGTCCCCCCCGGGCACCAAGCCGGCTTGACCGCTTCTACGCTTCAGGCGACGCGCCGCGGAAACTGGAACCCGAAAGGTAGTCAATTTGTGGAAATCATCCTGAACACTCGCACCGCGGAAACCCAAACCCAAAGCGTTGCCAATTTGTGGAAACCATCCTGACGTTTGTTCATCAACCCTTGACGCTCGTAACTAATCAGTGCTGACCTTTCAAGAAGCAGTGTTCGCGCTCGAGCGTTATTGGGCAGGTGAGGGTTGTCTCATTTGGGAGCCCTATTACCTTCAGGTTGGCGCCGGCACGATGAATCCTGCAACCTTCTTGCGCGTGCTGGGCCCCGAGCCGTGGCGGGTGGCTTACGTCGAACCTTCCGTCCGGCCAGACGATGCCCGCTACGGAGAAAACCCAAATCGGATGGGTCTACATTACCAATACCAGGTGATCCTCAAGCCCGAGCCAGGCGACCCACAAGAACTTTATCTGCGTTCGCTCGAGGCGCTCGGCATCGATCGGCTGCAGCACGATATCCGGTTTGTGGAAGACAACTGGGAGCAGCCGGCCCTGGGCGCCTGGGGGCTCGGATGGGAGGTTTGGTTGGATGGCCTCGAAATCACACAGTTCACATATTTCCAGCAGGCCGGCGGCCAGGTACTAGATCCTGTCTCTGTCGAATTGACCTATGGCCTCGAGCGCATTCTGATGGCCATTCAAGGAGTCACGCACTTTGGCGATATCCAGTGGGATGACCGGAGAACCTATGGGGACGTCAACCTTGCGGCCGAGCAGCAGCATAGTCGGTACTATTTTGAACTAGCCGATGTGGCGCTGCTCCGCCAGATGTTTGACGGATACGAGGCAGAGGCTAAACGCGCCCTGGAGGCCGACCTGACGCTGCCCGCCTACGATCAGCTCTTAAGATGTTCGCACACTTTTAATGTATTGGATACGCGTGGATCTGTAGGTGTGACTGAAAGGGCGGAGTATTTCGGTAGGATGCGCCGCATTGCGCGCGCAGTCGCCGAAACCTATTCTCAGGAACGAGAACAAGCCGGCTATCCCTGGCTGGAACCGGACACACTAGCGGAGCCCTCCGAAGAAATCGATGCGGGTTCCGACAACGATCGACCTACAACAATTGACACTGATGCGGGTTCCGACACCGATCGGCCTACAACAATAGACACTGATGCGGATTCCGGCCCCGATCGGTCTGCAACAGTAAACACTGATGCGGGCTCCGGCCCCGATCGGCCCGCCACATTCGTTCTGGAACTGGGCACCGAGGAGCTTCCGGATTCGGACCTCACGGCTGCGCTGGAGCAGCTCGAGAGTACGGTGGGGCTCATGCTAGACGATGCCCGTCTGGAGCACGGTCCGATACGGATCATGGGCACGCCCCGCCGCTTGATCGCGCTGGTGGATGATCTAGCGCCGCAACAATCGGGCAGGGACCGCCTTGTCAAGGGACCGCCGTGGGGTAAAGCATTCGACGCTGACGGCAAGCCAACTCCTGCCGGCATCGGTTTCGCTAGCAGCTCAGGCGTCGAGGTCGAAGAGCTGAAAGAACAGGAAATGGATGGCGGCATCTACGCGGTGGCGCAAGTGAGCGAGGAGGACGGGCCGGCTCGGCTCGCTCTCTCTGAGGCGCTGCCGAGAATGATCGCTGGATTGCGATTTGACAAGGCCATGCGCTGGGAAAGCTCGGGCACGACCTTTTCCCGGCCAATCCGCTGGCTGCTCGCCATTCATGGTGAGCATGTCGTCTCCTTTGAGTATGCCGGTCTGCGAAGCGGCAGAACCGTTCGTGGTCTGCGGGGCTCTGACACGCCGGAGCTACCGATCCATGATGCGGACGCGTTTCTCAAAGCGCTTGATGCTGAGGGGATCATCGCGGATCCAGAACTAAGGCGATCGGAAATCCAGAAGCAGATCGAGGGTCTATCAGGCGAGGTGTCAGGCACCGTTTCGCGTGATGACAACCTGCTTCAAGAGGTCGCGAATCTAGTTGAGGCGCCTCAGGCGCTGCTAGGGAAGTATGACGACGAATATCTAGACCTCCCGCGCGATGTGCTTATCGCGGTGATGAAGAAGCATCAACGCTACTTCCCGCTGGAATCGGAGGGTCATCTGCTTCCGAATTTCATCGTGGTGTCGAATGGCCGGCGCGATGCGACGGAGGTCGTGGTCGGTGGGAATGAGCAGGTCATTCGGGCCCGGTTCGCGGATGCTAAGTACTTCGTGTCTCGAGACCTAGAGCAATCGCTAGGTAGCTTTGTTGACAAGCTCGACTCGCTGACATTTCAAACCGATCTGGGATCCATGCTGGATAAGACCCACCGGCTGGAAGGGCTGACCGCGACGCTGGCAGGGCAGCTTAACCTTTCCGAAAAGGACGGACAGTCCGCGGTCCGGGCGGCACAGCTCTGTAAGGCGGACCTTGCCACCTTGATGGTGATCGACATGACATCGCTTCAAGGATCCATGGGGAGATATTACGCAGAGAAATCTGGTGAGACGGAGAGCGTTGCGCAGGCCATCTTCGAGCATTATCTCCCACGCGCATCGGGCGATAAAGTGCCCACCTCCGAACCGGGAACTGCGCTGAGTTTGGCGGATCGACTGGACTCGCTGATGGGCCTCTTTTCAATCGGAATTCAGCCTAGCGGCACACGTGATCCGTTTGGGCTGCGGCGAAGCGCCGTAGGGCTGGTGCAAATCCTCGTTGAAAAAGAACTCAGCCTCGATCTGAATACGGCCCTTGGCTGGGCATGGGATGGCTTTGATCGTAGTGGAGAGGCCGATGCACTTAGCAACTGCCTTGCCTTTATCGTCCGACGCCAGCGGCAGCTCTTGCTCGATCAAGGGTTTCCCCACGATGTAGTAGCGGCAGTGCTGGATGAGCAGGGGAGCGATCCGGTTCGCGCATCAAAGGCGGTCATCGAACTAAGCCAGTGGATCTCGAGCGATAACTGGATCACGATGTTGCAGGCTTACTCGCGCTGCGCCCGAATTACCCGCGATCTCGACGACGACTATGAATTTGAAGAGGAACGACTCGAGGAAGCCTCAACTCGCGAATTATATGAGGCGCTGATAACGGCTGAAACCGCGGAACGAGATCCTGGCTCGGTTGATCGAGACCTTGGCTCGGTCAATGCATTTCTCACTGCGTTCAAGCCCATGATCCCGGCCATCGACCGCTTCTTTGAAGATGTCATGGTGATGGCGGAGGATCGAGCGCTTCGAGAGAACCGCTTAGCACTCCTGCAGCGAGTCGTGCGCCTCGCTAGGGGAGTAATGGACCTATCCAGGCTGGAAGGATTCTAGAAGGAAGAAGGTACTAGCAAATGAGCCTACAGAGCATACTAAACGTAGTTATCATTGCAGCCCCATAGGCGCGAGTGGGCCCATTTCGGGTAACAGCTGAAATTCTAATGAATGAAGTAGAAGAAATTAAGGACCGGATTGACATCGCCGAGGTAATTGGCGAATCGGTACAGTTGAAGAAATCCGGCAAAAACTTTACCGGCTTTTGTCCTTTCCACGCCAATACACGGACGCCAGCCTTCGTTGTGTTTCCTGATACAGGAACCTGGCGCTGCTTCGGAGCGTGCAGTGAGGGCGGCGACGTTTATAAGTACGTAATGAAGAAGGAGGGCTGGGATTTCCCGCAGGCCCTCGAGCATCTAGCGGACCGGGCGGGAGTTGAACTCCGGCCGCGTACACCCCAGCAGGAAGCGCAAGACGAGGCGCAGAAGGGCCTGCGTGGAATGCTCGAATCAGCGGTTACCTTCTACCGCAATCATCTCCAACACAACGAGCAGGTCTTGGAGTATCTATACGGGCGGGGCTTGATGGCAGAGACACTGGAAAATTTCGGAATTGGGTACGCCTTGGAATCCTGGGATGCGCTACAGACCTTTTTGCTGGAAAAGGGGCACGAACAATCAGAGCTACTTGAGGCAGGGCTGATTGTTGAGCGAGAAAGCGGGGGGCATTACGATCGCTTCCGCAACAGGATCATGTTCCCGATTCGAGATGCACGCGGCCAGATGGCAGGTTTTGGTGCGCGCGTTTTCAATCCAAAAGATCAACCCAAATTCATAAACTCACCGCAGACGGTCTTGTTCGATAAGGGCCGAATTCTGTACGGTCTAGATATGGCTCGGAAGGCCATCCGAGCCGCCGATCAGGCAGTGGTTGTGGAGGGGTATTTAGATGTGATCGCCTTGCACCAGGCTGGCTATGGAAATGCGGTCTCGCCCATGGGAACTGCCCTGACCCCGGATCAACTCCGCGCTTTGAAGCGTTACAGCCGGAACATTGTCCTGGCACTCGACGCCGACGCAGCTGGCGATCAGGCCACGCTGCGCGGGCTCGAGGTCGCGCGGGAAGCTCTCGATCGTGATCTTGATCCTGTATTTGATGCAAGAGGCCTTGTGCGCTATGAGGGCCGCCTAGATGCTGAGATCCGAATTGTAAGCTTGCCGGATGAAAAAGACCCGGACGAGGTCGCATTGGAAAATCCCGAAGCATGGAACGATTTGCTTCAGACCGCGGCGCCAGTTGTTGAGTATGTCATGAACGTTTTAATCGATCCGAGCGATCTGCTGGATGCTAAGGACAAAGCTTCAATTGCGCGGCAGGTACTGCCTCTTATCGAAGATGTATCAGATCCCGTTGAGAGAGAAGCCTATCGACAAGGGCTTGCGCGCCGCCTGAAGGTAGATGAACGGGCGATGATGGGTTGGCGCCCAACAACTAAAACCCGAGCAGGAAAGGCAATTCCGGAAGTTCGACAGCCGGTCGATCGAGCGGCTACCGAGGGCTTCTGCTTGGGATTGCTCTTGATAGATCCAGAGCTAACTTATTGGATAGATCGGCAATTGCATGCATTGGAGCTGGAGGGCTTGTCTGACCAGGATTTCACGGGAACAGAATATCAGGTGATATTCAAGGCAGTCCAATCCTCTTTGGGCCAGGTAGATGAGGAACCAACTGATCGCTGGAAGGCCTTGTTGGACGGAACGGCCCTCGACCAGGCAGTTGCTTTCGCCAGTAAGGCAGAAGAAGTAGACTTCGCCCGACCTAAAGTAGCCGACGCAATATCGACAGATTTTCTGCGCCTGCGGATGCGACGAGTTGAGGGTATGTTGGAGCAACTGAGCTTTCAGCAGCAATCTGCTCAGGAGATGGAGTCGGAACCGCAGCAGATGATCGGTTTGGCACAACAGGCTCAAAACCTGATTACGCAGAAACGACGACTCGATGAAGCCCTTTCAGGGCGGAAGTAGCACCCCATGGCAAAGTCAAAGAATTCGAACTCTAATGATCTAGCACCAGAGCCCGTTGACGTGATTGAGGGTCAGGAGGTGGATGTCGAGCCTGATTTCAATGGGGACAAAAAGGACGAGGCTAAGAAGGTCCTTGCCGACATGCCAGAGACGGGCCCGCTTACAATGTCCGCCGATTCCGGCGACGACCCTGTCCGTCTTTACCTCAAGGAAATCGGCAGAGTTAAATTGCTCAAATCGGATCAGGAACTCTGGTTGGCGGTTCGAATGGCTGCCCTAATCCGACTGGATGGTTTGCGAGAAGGGCGCGGAAAAAAGGAGGGGGAAAATTCCCTGTACGAGGCGCACCTCGCTCTATTCGATGATCTTCGAACGTCCTGGAAGCGCCTGCTAGAGGATGCGAAGCGCATGAAAGAATCTGCGCCCCAACTATCTTCCGTGTTGGAAGAATCAATTCACTTGAGGGAGACCTGGTACGGTGAGGCTTCGTCCTATATTCGGGACTGGTTGGATAATGGCCTCTGGGGGACCGATCCAGCCTGGGAAGGGGTAGCAAGAACGGGGCTCGAAGCTATGCAGGGGCTTTACGCTATGCCCAGGGAGCTTCAAGGTAAACTCCAAGAGCGGCTTGGCAAGGTCAAGGGCTTGCCCACCAAACAAACTTACCAGCGCTGGCTCCCAGAGCCGGAGGCGCTGGAGGTGGAATATTCTGATCTCGCAGCTCTTGCAGATGAAGCTCAGAAGGCACTTATCCGAGCCAATCTTAGGCTGGTAGTCAGCGTGGCCAAGCGATACATGGGGAGAGGTATTGCCTTCCTGGATCTAATCCAGGAGGGAAACATCGGATTATTGCGTGCAGTCGAAAAATTCGACCCGGCAAAGGGCTACAAATTTAGCACCTATGCCACATGGTGGATTCGGCAGGCCATCAGCCGAGCCATCGCCGATCAGGCGCGCACGATCCGCATTCCGGTGCACATGGTCGAGACCATTAATCGACTAATGAGAGTGCAGCGCAGAATGGTGCAGGAATTGGGGAGGGAACCCAAATCGGAGGAACTCGCGTTGGAGCTCGACATTCTCGAGCCAGAGGATGCAGCAGCGATCCGGCAAGCAAACGCGGCTGATGAGCCGCTTGATCCTACGCTAGAGCGAAAACTGAGGCGAGGCGGAGATAAGGTGCGCAAGATCATCCGAATCGCGCAGGAGCCGATGTCCCTCGAGACGCCGGTTGGATCGGAAGATTCCAGCCAGCTGGCAGACTTTATTGAGGATGAATCGATGCCTGAGCCTGCTGATGAAACCGCTAAGACGCTTCTCAAAGAGCAGGTTCAGAACGCGCTTTCCGTGCTCACAGAACGGGAGCGCCAGGTATTGGAAATGCGCTTCGGGCTGCTGGATGGGAGGGATTACACGCTCGAGGAGGTTGGCAAGTACTTCCAAGTCACGCGCGAGCGCATTCGGCAGATCGAGGCCAAAGCGCTGCGCAAACTTCGCCACCCAACCCGCAGTCGCCACCTCCGCGACTATCTGTCGTAAATCGCAGGTTCAGTACAATCTTCGCCACACAGCCCGCGGCTGTCCTCTGAACCACTATCTGTCTTAGATTCCCGACTCCAGGCTAGCGTTCCCTCCGCCCGAACCGCCGTTCCTATGAGAAGCTCGAGGCTTGCAAACGCTTGCCATCGAGCCCATGTTGCGGCACGATCTAATCTGAGACACCGGGAGGCTAGCCTCCCCCGCACCTCACTAAGTATGTCTTAGAATTCCCTTACACTTTCCTACCCAATCTGGAGGATCTTCGAATGCCAGTTAAAGCCCTGGAGCCCGCGCAGCTGTGTCAGCGCTGCGATCCAGCCCAATTTGATTTCAAAACAACTGAGGATCTCGAGCACCTCACCGCCTTTATCGGCCAGCCCAGGGCTATCGGTGCTCTGGAGTTTGGAGTGGGGATTCGCCAGAAGGGCTACAACATCTTTGCCTTCGGTCCGGAGGGCATAGGAAAAGGCAATCTCGTTCGGAAGACATTCGAGGTGGCGGCGGCTGATGAACCTGTGCCATCCGATTGGTGCTATGTGCAGGATTTCGAGCAACCTCACAAGCCGAGGGCCCTTGAGTTGCCTGCAGGGAAGGGAGCCGAGTTCAAGCGCGACATGGACCAGTTTGTGGAGGACCTGAAAAACGCGCTTCCCGTCACTTTTGAAAGCGAGGAGTACCGAAACCGATTGCAAGAGATTCAGGAAGCTCTCAATGAACGGCAGGAGGCTGCCCTTGGAGAACTGCGGACGCGAGCAGCGCAAGTGGAATTGGCGGTACTCCGAACTCCTGGCGGGCTGGCTATTGCCCCTGTTCGAGAGGGCGAAGTGATTTCGCCGGAAGAGTTCAAAAGCATGCCACAGGAGCAGCGGGAACAGCTCGAGAAAAACATTGCCGAGCTCCAGGAGGAACTCGAGGCCGTGCTAGTTAACGTTCCGAGGTGGCAGAGAGAACTCAGGGAACAAGTCACAAACTTGAATCGCGAGATGGCAGATGTCGTGGTTGGAGGCTTGATCCGACAACTAGTGGAGGACTACGCGGAAGTGGCGGTGATCGTCGGGCATCTAGAGGCCGTTCAACAGGACGTGGTCAAGCATGTTCGGGAGATCATCGATGAGGGCGACCCTTCTCAAAGTTCAGACCAGACACCCCCCAGGGGCCCGCTCGCGGCTCTCGGCGCTCGGTTCACCCTGCAGCGATATCAGGTCAATTTACTTGTCGACCACGGGTCATCAGAGAGCGCGCCTGTGGTCTACGAAGATAACCCCACTTTCCAGAATCTACTGGGGCGAATTGAGCATACGGCTCAGTTGGGCGCGTTGATTACAGATTTCAGTCTGATCAAGCCCGGTGCGTTACATCAGGCCAATGGCGGATATTTGATCCTGGACGCACGCAGGCTCTTGCAGGAGCCCTTTTCCTGGGAGGGGTTGAAGCGCGCTCTGCGATCGGAACAGCTCAGGATGGAGACTCCCGGGCAAGTCCAGAGCTTTATCAGCACTGTCACCCTGGACCCCGAACCGATTCCATTGAATGTCAAAGTTGCACTCTTAGGAGAGCCGCTGCTCTACTACCTGCTGATGGAAAACGATCCCGAGTCGCGCGAACTCTTCCGCGTGGCATCGGATTTTGACGACCAAATGGACCGCGACTCAGAATCTCAGATGCTTTACGCGCGGCTGATCGGCAGTTTGGCGACTGTGCATGGTCTGCGCCCGCTCGATCCGGGAGGTGTAGCGCGCATCATCGAACACAGCTCCCGAATCATCGAAGATGGCAAAAAGCTGTCCATCCAAATGAATCACATTACCGATCTGATGCGGGAAGCCGACTATTGGGCGGGAGTGGCGGATCGTGATGTGATGACGAGCGAGGAAGTCTCCAAAGCTATCGAGGCGCAGATCTTCCGCTCCGACAGAATTAAAGAGCGCACGCAGGAGCAGATCTACCGCAAAACGGTGTTGATCGATACTGATGGCAAGCATGTTGGCCAGGTGAACGGGCTTTCAGTGTTCCAATTTGGCGACTTTGCATTTGGGCGGCCTAGTCGAATCACCGCGCGGGTACGGATGGGCAAGGGTGAGGTTCTCGACATTGAGCGAGAGGTGGAGCTTGGAGGGCCGATTCACTCAAAAGGGGTGCTGATTTTGAGTTCATTCATCGGCTCCCGCTATTCTGCGGATCGCCAGCTCTCACTAACCGCGAGTTTGGTCTTCGAGCAGTCCTACGGCGGGGTAGAAGGCGACAGTGCTTCCTCCGCGGAGCTCTACGCTTTGCTCTCTTCGATTTCGGAAGTACCAGCAAAACAGTCCCTGGCCGTAACCGGTTCTGTCAACCAGTATGGCCGAGTGCAGGCCATTGGCGGGGTGAACGAAAAGATCGAGGGCTTCTTTGATATTTGCAATACCCGAGGTCTAACTGGCGAGCAGGGAGTGCT
>JAZGCZ010000088.1:0-6166 GCA_036477195.1 Anaerolineales bacterium
ACGTAGGCCACGGGCCCCTTCATGTCCTCTACCAGCCGCTGCGCAAGCCGGCTCTTGCCACTCCTTGCTCCGCCGAGTATGAGGATTAATCGCTTGCTCATATGGCCTCCAAGGCCTGGCCGAGCGCCTTGATGGAACGCTCCAGGTCCCGCTCATCGAAGACCTCCAGCGTTACGACTCCCGAGTAACCGCGGGCAATAATCGTCCGCATTACGCGTTCAAGCTGCTCCGGGGGAACGGAATCCAGCGCCTTGTGGTCGCGCCCCTCCACACCGTGCAGATGGATCACCCGCGTATCAGACAGCAGTCGCTCAAGCTGCGGCAATGGATCCACCCCCTCCGCCCACATATGGCCAATATCCAGGCAGCGGCTTACTGGGACCTTCGCCGTGACTGCCTCGAGGGTGCCCGTAGGCTGACCGGGCAGGTTCTCGACCGCCAGCAGCTTGGTGCTGCCCGCGGATCGTCCCAGCTGGTTCAAGGCGCGTGCGATCCGCGCCAAGCCGCCGTGTTCCAATGAAGCCTCCGATTCATTGAGGTGTAACACGTAGGCCCAGGGATCCAGTTGCCGGCAGGCTTCGATCACCCGCTGGGCTTTGCCCAGCGAAGGCTCCAAATTCTCATCCGAGCTGAAACGCAAGTCCAGCGGCAGATGTACTGTGTAAGACAGATTACCTTCTGCTGCGAGAATCTTCAGCTGCCTCACCTCGGCAGTGCCGGGCAGATCGGATCCATCCGCGCAGACCTCAAAAAAGAGTAGCTCCACGTCGTCAACCCTGTTCGCCAGATACTGCACGTTCGGCAATATGCCATCTGGGAGAATGTAGGATGTCGTACCCAGTCGGAAGGGCATCAGCTTCTTGCCCCGAGCGAGAACGCGACCAGAATTGCCACTTCCGCCACTTCACAGGCGGCACCAGCCACGTCACCGGTCACTCCTCCGAGGCGTACGCGAGCCATTCGCATCACTACAACCCCCACCAGCATCGCCAGCAGCACGGCCAACACAGCGCCCCAACCCAGGAAGCCAACCAGAACAGCACACGCTAAGCTAGCTGCAACTAGCCCCCGGCGCGTGATACCTCGCTGCAACTCAACGACCATTCCAGTAGCCTTGGCCGGCTTCTGTATCGCTACCAACAGGCTTATCCAGCGCCCGATCGCCGGGGCAAGCAGCAGGCCACGGCCGTCCGCCTCCCCCACCAGTGCACCTGTTTTCATGAGCAGCACGAAGACAATTGCTATCGCGCCAAAGCCGCCGATCGCTGGGTCGCGCATCACTTCCAGACGTCGCTCCTTCTCCGCAGCGAGGAAAACGCCGTCTGCGAAGTCCGCTACTCCATCCAGGTGCAATCCTCCGGTCAGCGTGGCCCATACCACCACTAGGGTAACTGCGAGCAAGGGCGGATTCAAAACCGATCGCAGCGCCCATTCCGTGAGGACTAGGACAGCCCCGATCGCCAGGCCGACTATCGGAAACCAGGGGGCAGACTTCCCAAGTGCGATATGCTCGGACCGCTCCCGTTGCGAGAGCGGCAGAATGGTCAGAAAGCGGATCGCGTTCGCCAACGATCTCATGTTGGGCCACTCACACCCGCTTCTTCAAAAGTCGCCATGTCTGCCAACAGACGTGCTGCAGCATCTAGTAGATAGAGCCCAAGCGCCGCTCCGCTGGCCTCTCCCAATCGAAGCCGAAGATCCAAGAGTGGTTCCTGACCTAACGATTTCAAAACTAGAGAGTGGCCCCGTTCAGTCGAGCGATGCGCAGCGAACAAGTACTCACTGATCTCGGGACACAGCCGCAGTGCGATCAATCCGGCGGTACAGGAGATGAATCCGTCCATGACGACCGGCACGCGAGCCGCGGCCGCGCGAAGCATCAGTCCTACAAGGCCGGCGATCTCAAAACCGCCCAGCTTCACCAGCACATCAATAGGATCTCGCGGGTCGGTTCGATGCAGGCGGAGCGCACGCCTTACGACCTGGATCTTGCGAGCCAGACCCTCATCGTCCAATCCAGTGCCCCGGCCGCATACTTCCTCCGGAGCCGCACCGGTGAGGGCGGCCGCCACAGCCGCCGTCGCAGTCGTGTTCGCGATTCCCATCTCGCCTGCTGCGACCACGTCGACCCCCCGGGAGCTTTCGCTGTCAAAAACATCTACTCCCACTGAGATTGCCTCCGCGGCTTGTTGAGCGCTCATGGCAGGCTCGCGTGCAATGTTGCCCGTACCTGGGCCTACGCTACGTGTGACGAGGTGGGGATGGCCTTTGATGGGGCTTTTCACTCCAACATCAACCACCACGACACGCGCACCCACTGTTTCGGCCAGTACATTGATGGCGGCACCGCCCTGTATATAATTGCGCACCATTTGCGCCGTCACCTCCGTCGGGTATGCACTGACCCCCTCCTCCGCCACGCCATGGTCAGCGGCCATGACGACGATGAGCTTGTTATCAATGCGCGGAATTGGCCGCGCCATGATGCCGGCCAACTGTATGGAAAGATCCTCCAGGCGGCCCATGCTGCCAGGGGGTTTGGTCAGCCGCACCTGTCGGGCGCGGGCCGCTTGCATCGCCTGGCGGTCGAGAGGCTCGATCGCCGCACAGAGGTCAGTCACCATGCGATACACGTTCATGGACGGGTCAGCGGCAGGGGTCTCACTCATCAGATGCGAACGCGGGCTTCTTGTGTACCAAGTCATCGGTGACGACCACTCGGATCCCATAGGCGCGCTCCCAAAATGTCCGGCGTAAGCACCTCCCCTGGAGTCCAACCCTCATGGTCCGACCGTCAGAGAACAGCGCCACGCGATCGGCGAAGCGCGCCCATAGGTTGAGGTCGTGAAGTGCCAACAACTCAACCAGCGCCATCCCAGCGATCTCCATCATCGCCGAGTGCGGCAGCCGAAACTCAAAAAGGATGGTGTGCCCCTAATTTGCGCGGCCCCGGACAGACGGTCTTTCCCTGCCTGTTGGATCGTGCAGGCCCGCATGGACACAGGGCCGAAATCGACGTTGAGCAGCCAACCCAGGGCCAGAGCAAGGCACGCCGACAGCCCTGCCGTCCAGGGGCCGTTCTCCCGTATCAATTGAAAGCCTCTGGATGAAGCAACGCAGCGATCCGCTCCAGGGCATCCACCAGTCGCGGTCCGGGGCGGTCCACCAAGTTCGTATCTACAGCGTAGACTGCATTGTTTGCCACGGCGGTGATGGAACCCCAGCCGGGTCGCGCGGCAACCAAATCCGGTGTAGTGGGTACGAACGGGCCCTCCCCAAAGATCATGACCTCCGGATCGCGTGCGATCAATTCCTCCAGGCTGATCTGGCCCCAGCCGGTGATGTCACTGGCGACGTTGGTACCGCCTGCCAACTGGATTAGCACGTCGTGAAAGGTATCGGCCCCCGTCGTCCAGGGTGCGTTGGGATCACTGCTGTCGACCTCGTAATAGACGGTAACCGGATTCGTGCCTTGGATCCGCTGCACGACGCGATCCACCCGGGCCCGAAGCTGGTCCGCCAAATCGCGCGTCTGATCGCGTCGGCCCGTGAGCATCCCGACGGTCTCGAGGTTTCGATACAAGCCCTCGAAATCGGTGGGGTTGGGTAGCACAAAGGAGGTCAGTCCGATCTCCTCCAGGGAGGCAACTTGTTCTGGGCTGTTGAGGTCGGAGACCAGAACCAGATCCGGTTCCAGAGCCACGATCGCTTCTTCGTTGAGCTTGCCGAAGGTGTTGCCAACACTGCTCACATTCAATGCATCCGGAGGGTAGTCGGAGAACTCGTCCCGGCCCACCACCTGGTTGCCGGCGCCGATTGCGAAGAGGATCTCCGTGTTCGAAGGCGCCAGGGAGACGACTCGTTGGGCCGGAGCACTCAGCACGACCTCACGACCCCGACCATCGATCAGTGCGATGGACTGCATTGTGGATTCTGGCACGTTCGCAGGGGCGCCTGGGGGCTCGGTGAGCGTCCCACAAGCGGTCAATAGGGTCGCTAAAACGAGTAAGTAAATCGCGATCTGAGCAACGGCGGTGAGCGAACGAGATAAAAATCTAAAGTTGTCAGGCATCTGGATCTCCTGGATGCTGGTAGTAGGGATTCAAACGATAGAATGGTGTGCTAAAGAGAAGAGCCTTCCCTTACGCTGAGCGCGGGAAGGCCAGGGGAATCTGTTCCATGCGCGTCCTCCTTTCCGCGAAGGGGTGCAAGCGCAGGGCGGAAGTGGGTATCCTGGCTCAGAAGAGCGTTCGCCGAGGAACTCATGCAACAGGCGATGGCTCTCCTCTACAGTTGCGGGACAGCGCCGGACTTTCTGCTGGGCATTCGACCCACTAGATTACCGGCTTCCCCTTGATGGCCTCCGCATCCGGGCGGAAGGCCACCTCGGCCCTGTATTGGATTGCGACCTGAAATATAGCCCTGCAGTTCGGCGTCGTCAAGGGAGGTCTGTAACGAGATAAAATGCACAGGTTGTCGGAAAGAGGGCAACCGTCCTCCATTTCCGCCTCAAGTCCCGCTCACGAGGATGATTCACAGCACGAAATCCGTCCAACCATAATTAAATGACACTGCCGTGGAATGTCACGGTTCTTCATCTCTGAGAATGGAATTGTCGCGGTACTTGGAGATGAGAATCAGCTTGTGACAGGCGGTATTCTGAAAATCAATCGCCCCCTCCCATTCGAGCGGGGGCGATTGATTGAAATCTCGCGAGTAGGAGGTGCTTCAGTGACGATTGAGACAGAGGTTCCAATGTCGGTAGACTACTTCATCCTCTCGTTGATGAGACCTGACCGGAATCATTATCAGAGAGTTGAGGTCGTCAGGCGTTTCACCTCCAAATAAGGGCATTTCTATCCACCCGCTTAATGTCATTATCTGCACCCCCTTATAGCGCGATCCCTCTCAAATATTGACAACGCCACATCCGAAGGTAGTTAATCGGCCCCGCCGCGAATGACGGGGCCGATCCAATGGCCTGGGATCATAACTTGCGAGGCTATGATGCCGTTCACTTGGCTTCGGCAATCATATGGCAAGAGATATTCCCCGCCCCTCTTACATTGGCAACATTCGACAGGGAATATTTGGGAAGTGCCTCACGGTGTGGGGATGAACTCATGGCCCAAGAACCTTGTAGAGATTCTCGGGTAGTTCCTGCCCAACATGCTTGGCGGGGTGAAAGGGAGTTCGAGGTGGCTCTTGCTCAGTAGGTTGCGTTGCCTTCCTCCTGAGGCATTCGCTCGTTAATAACACGAATCAACTCGTCCATTTCAACAGGTTTTGGCAAGAATTTGTCAGCTCCGGCATCTAGCGCCGCTGTCCTCTCAATTTCAGAATCTGCGCCTGTTGCAATGACTGGAACGGTCTGCTTTGTTGGATCCGAACGCAAGACACTTATGACGACAAGCCCACTAGCATCACGCATCTCTAAATCCAAAATGACCATATCCGGGGCTGTATTCCTGAGAAAGTTGAGGCATTCAGATTCGCCATCTACAGCCAGGACTTGAAACCCAAGATCCTGGAGCTGCCGAGAAGCTCCATTTTTGCACATCTCCTCATCCATGATGAGAATAGTTTGATTGTTCAAAAGGGCACATCTCCCTAATCCCGGTCTGAGATCTTCAGTTTCATATACGAGAACGGAACGCGACCGTTTTTGTTACATCGTCAATTTGAGATATATGCCAGGGATGGAACTGCGCACATCGTGAGCTGTATAGACTCGACGGGGGATCAAACACAAGAAGATACAAGCTGTGTGAGGCAACAAAAGTCGATCGATTGTGAAAATGTGGGTTCTCAGCCTGCTCGATTCTTTCATTACAGGTCCATAATTCCGAGCATGCAAATTTATATATTGGAGTCTTGAGTATTGTCCCGCAATTGTTAGGATGAAAATATATAACTTGGAGAAACTCATGCGCGTCTCTACCAGCCCTTCGTTCGGATTATTGCTCTGCAGCCCATCCATTCCCTACATCTTCATCTCTGAGAATGGAATTGTCGCGGTACTTGGAGATGAGGGTCACGCTGTAGCGCGCCGGTCGGCGTCTTAGGCGGGAAATGGGTTAAACAGAAGCATCTGGATCAGTGGGCGAAATGATGTACGTACGGGGAATCTAGTGCGCTGGTGATACTGTCAGGCTGCAGTCACGCC
>JAZGCZ010000089.1:0-4805 GCA_036477195.1 Anaerolineales bacterium
TATACAATCGCTTTCATGAGTCTCCTCCAAATTTGCTTCGATCGCGCTCGATCGAGATATCTCCCGAAGGAACCCTATCTTAGGTGTGACCTCCACTCTTTCATATTTGGACCCACTTCCATGCATACCAAACAGTCAGCACATTGAAAACAAGCCCTACAATGATCAAGAATTTGTCATAAGCGCCAGGGTAACCCGGCAATCCAATGAGATTGAAACCAAATAGGGCTATGGCTGCGACGATGCTTACCCAGCGAATCGCGGGATACTTCAACGTCAGGGTCAGCACAATCATAACAATCGGAATCAGCAATAAGACTGCGATTCCCAACCACATTACCTGAGTTGGTTGAAAACCCCCCGCGAGTTTTCCCGGTTCAAAATCGCCGGCAAAGATTCGCAGCACATCTCCTAAGAGATAGGTCAACATCAGAGCCACCCAAAATGCTGAAAGGACAATCCTTGTTTCCACCATAATTTAATCTCCTCCTTTTATGAATGAAAATAAACAGTGCCATATATCAGCTGCTTGTTATTATCATTGGTGACGCGCACCATCCTGCGACTCTTGCATAAATAGGGACCGGTGCTTTTGTAGTAGGGTTGTTATTTGGTTTCTATATCAAGGTCGACAAGGGTTGTAGCTGTAAGTCATTTCCGGCGAAGGAGGGCCGCCAATTGGCGGCCTTCCTTGTTCAATCTTTAGATTGGGGAACTAATTGCTGGAGTTCTCCCTATTGACCTATTCTAGCTAATGATTCCTGGGGCGGTAAGTGATCAACTTACGTAAATATTGGATGTTTAGTGCCAGGTTTGTCTCAACACAGAGCATCTCATGAAGACATCTTGAAACCGGAGATGGCGACAGTGTGAGTTGTAGTTGCGTCATTCAAGGCCTGGGGCAGTTCGGAGCCGGGAAGGAACTAGAGTGGCGATTCACATTGCCTTAGATATTCTGATACTATTGAGTCAACCAAATACGCATAACGCCATGACCGGGACGATTATCGAGGTGAAGAGTTCACAGGGACGCAGGATCGACGACTGAGAGTCCTGCGGAAGCTCAAACTCGAGAAAACCCCCCGCGAGCGGGATCCCGAAAGCATTGGAATGCGGTTGGCAAAGCCCAATGCGATTATGGAAAACGGTTCAGCCCCGTTACCGGCTAACTAGAGAAGGTCCTCAAGAGGATCAATCTGGGTGGAATCGTGTGAGCGAAGGCTCTCGCCCCAGCGGGGTGAGAGTTTTTTTTGTAAAAATAAGGATTATGGAGGCGTGAAATGGAGAAAATCAAATACGAGGAGACGGAACTTTACCGTATCCGGCACTCGTCTGCGCATGTGATGGCCCAGGCCGTCATGGAAATGTTCCCAGGAGAGGTAAAAGTCGCGATTGGGCCTCCGATCGATGAAGGTTTCTACTACGACTTCGATCTGCCGCGTCCGCTAACCCCCGAAGACCTCGAGGTCATCGAAGGCCGAATGCGCGAGATTATCGATGGAGATTTTGAGTTCGAGAAGCGCGTAGTTTCGGCTGATGAGGCGCGCGAGATATTCGAGGATCAGCCCTACAAACTCGAGCTCATCGCCGGGCTGGAGGGAGGGGAAGTGGATGAGTATGGCGAACCCACGGAGGCCGCTCCGGAAATTTCCGTCTATACGCATGACACGTTTGTCGATCTTTGTCGAGGTCCCCATCTCGAACGCACTGGCCAGATCGATCCCGGCGGCCTCAAGTTGCTGAGCGTTGCGGGTGCATACTGGCGAGGCGATGAGAACCGGCCCATGCTCCAGCGTATCTACGGCACGGCCTGGGAATCTGGCGAGGAATTGGAGCAATATCTCTGGAAGCTTGAGGAAGCAAAAAAGCGCGACCATCGCGTCCTCGGGCGTGAGCTGGATCTTTTCAGCGTCAGCGAAGATGTGGGTCCCGGATTGATCCTCTGGCACCCAAAGGGCGGCATGATCCGTAAATTGGCGGAGGATTTCAGCCGAGCGGAGCACGAAAAGGCGGGTTACGACTTCGTTTACACCCCTCACATTGGCAAATCAAAACTGTGGGAAACTAGCGGCCATCTGGAATGGTTCGCCGACGCCATGTACCCGCCAGTCGAGATTGAGGAGCAAAAATACTACCTGAAACCGATGAACTGCCCGTTTCACATCCAGATCTATAAGAGCAGAACTCGCTCCTATCGTGACCTACCGCTGCGCTATGCCGAGTGGGGGACGGTCTATCGCTACGAACGCAGCGGAACGCTGCATGGATTGCTGCGCGTGCGGGGCCTCACGCAGGACGATGCCCATCTGTTTTGCCGACCGGATCAGATGCCAGAAGAGATCGACCGCACGCTAGAGTTTAGCCTGCACATCTTGCGATCCTTTGGCTTTGACGACATTCACGCCTATCTGGCGACCCGGGATCCCGACAAGGCGGCAGGCTCGGCGGAGCAGTGGGAAGCACCGACGGAGGCACTCAGAGCCTCCCTCGAGCGGGCCGGCTTACCCTACCAAGTTGATGAAGCCGAAGCTACCTTCTACGGGCCAAAGATCGATCTCAAAGTCAATGACTCGCTCGATCGGGAATGGCAGCTTTCCACGATCCAGTTCGACTTCTTCTTACCCGAGCGTTTCGGGCTTTCATACGTGGGAGATGATGGAGCCGAGCATCAGCCTTATATGATCCATCGAGCGCTGATGGGAGCAATGGAGCGTTTCTTTGGGACGCTCATCGAACACCATGCCGGTGCCTTCCCTGTTTGGCTCGCGCCGGTTCAAGTCAGCCTGATTCCAATCGCAGACCGCCATCAGGAGTATGCGCGAGGCGTGGCAGACCAATTGAGGGAGGCAGGATTGCGGGTCGAGGTGGATGAGCGGAGTGAGCGGATGAACGCCAAGATCCGTGACGCGCAGGTGCAGAAGGTTCCCTACATGTTGGTTATGGGAGACCGTGATGAAGAGGCCAATCAGGTGTCGGTCCGGCTGCGCTCGCAGGAAGATCTGGGGGGGATGTCGATCGAAGCCTTCATCGAGAGGGCGAAGGCGGATATCGAGGCGCGTGCTTAGGCAGGCAAGCCAAGCAATCCGAACATAGCGGGCTTCTTTATGCGGCCGTCGCCAAAGCGGAAATCGCGGGCGCGTGAGGGAGTCAATATCTGGGTGTAGCGCCGCCCACAGACGGCATAGGACCAAATATAATATGACCCTCTCATAGACATGATACAGACCGCTGTTCTTGCCCTATTCCTATCGATTTCGGCTCGAGCCCATCCAGTTGCACAGCTGGATCCGCCGCCCGATACCCGGGATTTTATCTGCGCTCCCAGGCTGCAGCTGCGCCAACCGCAGCGCTGCCCGCGCCATGGCCCGGGAGGTAAGATCAGCGAGCTGGCCCAACTGGGGCTGCTCTCACCCAAGACACTACCCCTATCCGAGATCGATCCTCAGCTGAGCTATGTCCCGTTCAGCTACGTTCGCGCAGGTTCCGGCTCAACACCGCTTTACACGAGCTTCGAGGATGCTGTACGTGGCGGCGGCGGCGCCTCATCCATGAGCGGTGGCTTTGTGTATTTCTCTTACTTCAATCGCCAGGAGGGCTCGGGAGTTACCGTATACAGCACCGGAAACGGTTATGTTAGGAGCGATGACGTAAGCAGGGTGTCACAGCTTCCTCAGTCACCCGGCCTGCAATTTGAACGGACCCCGGATCGACCGGTTGCATGGACCATCGCGGGAGGACTCTGCACCTCGGAGGAGCCGGCGGGGCCGCTTGGAGATCACACAGCGTGCTTCACCCGACACTCAGTAGTCCAGATCTACGACACGCAGCGTGTTGGGGACTGGGACTGGTTCATGATCGGCCCCAACCAGTGGCTCGAGCAGCGCTTCCTAGCGGTAGTTGAACCAGACCTCACACCTCCCGATGGAGTGGAAGAAGGAGAAAGCTGGATCTCCGTCAACCTGTATGAGCAGACGATAGCGGTGTACGAGGGCGGCAGCTTGAAATTCGCGACCGTCACCTCCAGCGGACGCAATGGCTTCTGGACGCAGCCGGGGCTCTTCCAGGTCTGGGCGAAGTTGGAAAGAGACAATATGACGGGCGGGATTCCGGGCGAGGACGGCAACTTTTACTTCCTTGGCGATGTCCCCTCGGTGCTTTATTTCGATCAGGCGCGCGCGCTTCATGGCACCTATTGGCACGGTAAATTCGGAACCCCGACCTCGAGGGGGTGCGTGAACCTGGCCCCGACGGACGCCAATTGGGTGTTTAACTTCGCGGAGGTAGGCACCTGGGTTCACGTCTTCGATCCTTCTGGCAACACTCCAACAGATCCTTCGCTCTACGGGGCCGGCGGCGCCTAAAGTAGGGCAGAACCTCGTCTCCATATCCTATTCATACGAGGCCGGGCGGCGACCGAAAAAAGGCTGAAGCCCGCCTCCATATCGGTCTCCTAGCAATATTCCACAGCGATTTACATTATGTAAAGCTCCCCACAGGGGGAGCACCGCTCGCGATAGTACTAGAGTACTCTGTCCCGCTATGACCCCAGTTATCTAAAATCCTGCCCACTTCCGAAAACTGCCGCTCGACCCGGAAGGGGGGTCCCATATGTACGCCGAGAATGAACTGTTGTTCCCGTCTCATGTGATTCCTAAACTCAGGGAGTCACGGGGGGAGACCTGGACCAAGCTCGTTGATCGCGTGTCCAGGTTGCCAGAAGATCATCCTGAGAGCCTTGCGTTCTCACTCATGATGATCCGCCTTGACGGATGCATGGCCTGCGAAACCGATTCATATCGGGCCAT
>JAZGCZ010000009.1:0-19347 GCA_036477195.1 Anaerolineales bacterium
TTCCTGCAGTGCACTTAGTCATCGTGCGTGCCAAGGATATCTACCCAAATATGGAAGCTTGACTCGAGGCGGGGGGTTCGCAATACGTGGCCAACAGTTCAAATGTGGTGATGATTAGCGGTCCGTCTCGGACGGCAGACATTGAAATGAGCCTCACGATTGGAGTTCATGGGCCCGGCCAGGTGGTCGCGGTCGTGATCGAGTAGGCGCAATCTACTCCGCCCTTAGCTCCTCCCCAACAAGTGTCTCTAGAACTCCGACTACCGCAGAATTATCCAGATCGCGCATACCCATTTGGAGCATCGCTTCGTACAGCTGCATGTGATTAGCGGTAGCCGGCATCGGCATGCCGTATGACCTGGCGGTGTCAAGCACGATGCCAAGGTCCTTGTGCATCATGTAGGATTTGAATCCCGGACCGCGCTCGCCATTGAAAAGCCGCTGCGGTTTCATATCCAGAGTCCAGCACTGGGCGGCGCCGCCTTGAATGGCTTTCACTACCCTGGCAGGCGACACGCCGGCTCTCTGTGCAAGCATCAGAAGCTCGCCCATTGCCACCATCTGTGCCGCTACCATCACTTGATTGCAGGCCTTCGCTACTTGCCCAGCACCGCTTTCACCAACGTATGTAATCGTTTCACCGATTGCCTCGAATACCGGAAGCGTTCTATCAAACGCTTCTCTTGGTCCACCGACCATGATCGCCAGGGTGCCGGCCTTCGCCCCCACATCTCCACCCGAAACAGGCGCATCCAGTGCAGAAACCCCTTTCGCGGCCAGTGCGTGCGCGATGCCTCTTGATGTTTCGGGCTTGATGGTGCTGTTATCAACAAAAATCGTCCCTTCTGAGAGCCCTTCTATTACGCCCTCGCGGCCCAGGACAACATTCTCAACGTCCGGTGAATCAGGCAAACTGGTGATGACCAGCTCGCTAGTCTCTGCAACCTGAGCCGGCGAACTTGCCTCCGCGGCACCCAATGAAACCAGCTCCTGGATCGCCGCCTGAGAGCGATTGTGGACAGCCAGCTCAAACCCGGCCTTCAATAAATTTGATGCGATGGGTTTTCCCATCAGTCCAAGGCCGATGTAACCGATGCGTTTAATCATTCGAACCTCCAGATTTCTATAAACGGCAACGCCGCGCAAAGCGCGGCGTCAAGGCGACACAGTGAATGGACATTTACCGCTTGCGAACCATCCTTAACATCATGCCGAACATGAAGCCGGCCGCTGTGATCGCAGCCATAGCCACCTTCGTCGGATCCATAACGGGTTCGACATACGCCCCTTCGGGCGTGACCACAATAATCGCAACCGGTCTGGAGAGCGTCCTTCCTCCTCCACCACCTCCACCACCCGCACCGACACCACCGTTTTCGCTGGTGTCCGTCTCCCCGCCTGCGCCGACCCCAAAACCCATCAGCGTCAAATTCTCGGATGCGGGAACTACTGTAACATCGCCCTGTTTGATCGGCCGGCCATAGACCTTCGTTACATCTGCCGCGTCAATTAATTTCGACAGAGTTTCCTCAACGATCGTATACGCGCGATCGATATCAGGTAAGTCAGTTTCCTTGTCTGCCATCGGTATGCCTCCATTTCAATATCAGTCTCTACGCCCAAGAAACAACCAAGCGGTCAGCCCGCCCAGAAGTCCAATAGCTAGGAGGGTGACCTGAGCGATGCGAGTCGCATCTCGAATTAAGAGCGCGACCTCTTTCCCGTCACTTTGCTTCACAATGACTCCAGCCGGACGGTTCCAAACCAGACCCCCGGCAATTCCTGGAATGATCACAGTTGTCGCGCGCGAATATGGAGTGATCTCGCCATCTCCGACCTTCACTGGTAGACCCATGTGAACTTGGGTGTTCATGTATTGGCGGAGCATATTCTAATAATAACAGCGACCGGATCCAAGTGGATCCGGTCGAGATTTTACGACTGCGTTAAGGTCAGTTGTTGGGGAGATCTGGCTTCGGTATTTCGTAGGTTAGTCCTGCGACCGAACCGTGCTCGCCTCCTACTTCCAGCGGCAACCGGAGCCGCAGCTGCTCGAAGAGGCAGAGGGCCTCTGCTTTCGTTTCGCAATAATAGAGATTCAAATCGGCGACGATCGCGCCGCTGCCTTCTGCGAAGTCAACGCTAAACTGCATGGGGAATGTCGGGCCTGGGATGGTCACATTTGCGTCATCTGGGATTATTGCAATATCTCCCTCAACGCTCCAGGTAACGGATGTGGGGGCAAGATCGTTGAACTTGTAGCCCTCCGGCGTTTGAATATCGATGAGGAGCGTGCCCGCGCCGCCGGTTACCATGGCAGGATCAAGGGCCAGGACGGTTCCCCGATAGTCATCTGCCACGGGCATGAAGGCCTCGATACCACTCAGCACGAGCGTCGATGTGACGCCGGAGGCTAGATCGACCATGCGGATGACATGATTGTTGGTGTCAGCTACATACAACACTCCGTCAATCAGATCGAGGCCACCGGGTTCGTAAAATAGCGGCTCCTCGCCATCCCGCCAGCCGTGATCCTCGCCAAGCCAGGTTGTGACCTCTCCGGAGACAGTATCGATGCGCTTGATCTTGCTGTTGTAGGTGTCCGCGATGTAGAGCAGCGCCTCATCGGAGACGACCGCCAGTGGGTGCTGGAGCAAGGCTCCTGATCCCACTCCATCCACATCGCCGAACTGAAAGAGAGTCCGATCGCCTCCGGCGAGCGAGCCAACCTCAGGCGAATCGCCTATAAGTTCGACCCATCGGATGCTGCTGCTTTCTGAATCCGCGAAATAGAGGCGGTTGTCCGGCCCCAGCGCTAAGCCGCTCGGCTGCGCGAGCTCCGCCCCAGCGCGCGGTCCATTCAAGGTTCCTTCGCCCCCACTACCGGCCAGCGGTTCGAGGACTCCGTCGTCCAGACCGAGCTGCCAGATCTGGTGCGACCCTGCCATTGCGATGTACAGGTTTTCGCCGGCCAGCGCTAGATCCCAGGGTGAGTTGAGCTCCACATCAGGTGCGAGACCGGCGACTGGAGGATAACGACTGGCCTGGTTGCCGGTGCCGACCACGGTTTTAACCTGTCCGCTATTTAGATCGATTGAACGAATAGCGTGGTTGTCGACGTCCGCCACGTAGAGGGTATCTCCAGCCAGCTCCATCCCCTGCGGGTTGTAGAACTGAGCTGCGGTTGCCACTCCGTCCATCAGGCCAGGCACTCCCGAGCCGTAGACCGCTTGCACCTGCCCTGTGTTGATGTCTGCCTGAACGATCCGATGGTGGTTTGTATCCGCAACGAACAACCGCCCCGAGTCGGGGTCCGCCAGCACCTTCCCTGGAAACGAGAGCACCGTGGAAGGCAGGCCTTCCTTCTCCAGCTTAAGCGCAAGCGGTGTCCGGTCCAGTAATTGCAGATCGTCAAACTCGTTAACAAGCGATTCGATCACCGGCTTAAAAATCGGGTAAACGCCCTCCCCGGAGTGGCCTCCGACCACGTTTCCCCTCGGATCGATCAGTACGAGGGTCGGCCATGCGCGAACTCCCCACGTGTTCCAGACCACAAAGTCATTGTCGTTGATTACGGGATGTTCGAGATCGTAGCGCAGAATGATTTGGCGGATATTGTCGGTGTCCCCTTCGTTCTCAAATTTCGCCGAGTGCACACCGATCACCACCAACTCGTTGGCGTATTCCGCTTCCAATTGCTTCAAGCCGGGAAAGTTATGCATGCAGTTGATGCAGCCATAGGTCCAGAAATCAAGCAAGACCACCTTGCCGCGCAGGTCTGCTATGGATAACGGTTGCTCGGTATTGAGCCAGTCAAGTCCATCCGGAAACTCGGCTGCTGGCATGGTGCCGGCGAAGGAGGGTAGCTGCGCCCGCTCGATATCCGCGCTTTCATCCAATGCCTCTGGCACGACATTCTCGACTTGGGACACCGTCGGATCTGCAGGGTCAACTGCAGCAGGCGTGCATGCCGCGACCAAGAGGAAAGGCATCACTAATAATCTGCGATCCATCTGAATTTTCTTTAGTACTCCATCTGCATTAAGTCGTTTGTAGCATCGGCGGATTAACAAATGCTTACCCCGCTGGCTGCGTTAGGATAGAATTTAGCTTATGCCCCTGTAGCTCAGTTGGATAGAGCACCGCCCTCCGGAGGCGGGTGCCGGCGTTCGAGTCGCCGCAGGGGTACCAATTTATTGGAAAGAAAGGCCCTACGTTTCGCGTGAGGCCGTTCGGTTTTTGATCTAAAGATCCGCGCCCTTCAATCTGTGTGGTGTGGCACTACGGCGTGTCGCTGAGATGCCTCCGAAGCCAAGGGGGCTCAACCCTTGCCCAATTTCTCTCCAAGAGCTTCTGTTAGCGCTGGCACGATATCGTATAAATCGCCCACCACTCCAAACCTTGCTAACTTGAAGATTGGCGCATCCGAGTCCTTGTTGATAGCGACGATCGTCTTGGCGGTGCGCATACCGGCGAGATGCTGGATCGCACCAGAGATGCCACATGCGATGTAGAGATCGGGCGATACGACCTTGCCGGTTTGGCCGACCTGATTGGAATACGGTATGTAACCCGCGTCCACCGCGGCCCGGCTCGCTCCGACGGCCGCGCCCAACACCATCGCTAACTCCCCAATCAGCTTGAAGCCCTGTTGTGCCCGCCAGATCTCCTGTTCCTTCTCATCGGTTATTTCGGCCGGGGGTTCGAGGGCAGGATTATTGGAGGTCCCACGCCCTCCCGAGACAATGACGGCCGCATCCGCCAAGGTAACTCCGCCAGCCGACTCTTTGTAACCATGTACCTCGGTGACCGGTTCACCTAGTTCGAGCTCCACCCTGGTAACGGCGCCTGCTGCAGCGGCTCCCTTCTCAGGAGTCGGAAAGGCACGCGACCTTGTGGTGAGCACCTGAGGGCGCTTCGCTTGATTTATTTCCTTAATCAGCAGCTTGCCGGCATAGATTGGGCGGGTCGCAACAATCACGGTGCCATCCAGCTCATAGTCCACAATATCTGGAGACAGTCCAGTATCGAGATCGACGGCAAGCATTCCCGCTAATTCCCGTGATCGGCTGGTGGTTGGAAAAAGCACGATCTCGGGGTCGTTATCCTTGACAATTTGCGTCAACGCCTCCGCATATACCTCGGGCCGAAAATCTTCGAACATCGGCTCATCGGCAAGCAAAGCCTCCCCCGCGCCGAAATCCAGCGCCTCCTGGGCGATAGCCTCGACGCCGGTTCCCAGGACAACTGCTTTCGTATCTGATCCAATTGCTTCGGCCAAGCTCTCCCCTACGCCGAGTGTTTCCCAGGAGGCGGGGATGGCGCGACCATCGAAGTGATCGATGTAGACGATAATCATCAGATCACCTTCTCTTCGATGAGTCGATCCGCGAGCTTCCCAGCAATCTCTGCCGGGTCTCCGCCTTCGATAAATTCAACCTCATCCCCGCCCTTTTCTGGAACGAGGATCTCGGGCCACGTCAATGCCGGATGAATCTCTCCATCCAGACCGATATCCGCAGCCGACCATCTCGGAATTTCGGCCTTGGAGGCCTTACGAATTCCCATGAATGATGGGTAGCGCGGCTCATTTATCTCCTTGACCACGCTCACAACCGCAGGCAGGGGGCCGCTCACTACTTGGCGGCCTTCTTCCAACAATCGCTCGACCGTTATGGTTTTCGCGGTTGCGTCCAATTCTGAGATGGCCGCTACAAGATTGAGCGAAGGCCAACCTAGCCGCCTGGCAACCTGTGGGCCTGTAACACCCAAATCGGTGTCCACAGCGGCCTTACCAAAAAAGGCCAGATCGACTGATTCCAGTTTTTTAATAGCTGCTGCCAACACTCGAGAGGCGACCAGCGAGTCGGCTGATTCAAATGCTGGGTCTTGAATAAGGACAGCCTCATCACACCCCATAGCCAGGGCTTGCTTTAATGCTTCTTCGGCTGTCTCCGGACCGAGGCAAAGGGCAGTTACCTGCCCTCCCTCCGCTTCTTTTGTAACCAACGCTTGCTCGACTGCATACTCGTCCCAGGGATTAAGGACAAGCGGCGCGTTGCCCCAGGAGGCCTTCCCATCGACGACGGCCAGTGTCGCGGCCGTGTCAGGCGTTTGTTTAACGCATACTATGATGTTCAATCTATCCTCCTAATGGGTTCCCTCACCGCAGGTGCCAGTGAAATGATGCTGACTACAAATCTCACAAGATTAAGATTGCTCGGATTGCCAGAAATTCGCATCATATCCCGGCATCTCAAGCCGGAGGGGCCGGTCTTTGCGAGTGCCCAACGCATATCCAGCTTGAATCAGTGAATGGATCTCGTTGGTTCCCTCGTAAATCATGGCTCCCCTCGAGTTGCGCAAGTATCGTTCTACAGGGTACTCATCGCTGTACCCGTACCCACCATGAACCGCAATTGCCTCGGATGCTGCATTAAAGGAAGCATTGGTGGCGAACTGCTTGGCCATCGATGTCTCGAAAGTGTTTCGCTCTCCCGCATTCTTTTGCCATCCGGCTTTGAAATAAAGTAACTTGCCAATCTCATAATCCTGCGCCATCTGAGCGATCTTTGCCTGTACCAGCTGGTGGTCCGCGATCGAGCGCCCAAAGGCCTTTCGCTCATTGGCATAGGCCACGCTGGCTTCCAAACAAGCTCGGATTAGGCCCGTGGCGCCCGCAGCCACCGTATAGCGGCCGCTGTCGAAGCCGGACATGGTGATCTTGAATCCCTCGCCTTCTTCACCCACCAGGCTGTCGCTCGGGACACGGACGTCTTGAAGCGAAATCCAGCCTGTCGAGCCTGCTCTAACGCCAAGCTTTCCTTTAATGTCACCAGTGGTCACGCCCTTGCTCTTCAAGTCAATCACAAAGGAGGATAGCGCGTCGCTGGGGCGCTCTGGCTCAAAATCTGTTCGAGCAGTAAGGAGCGCGTAATCCGCCTTGCTTGCTAGCGAGATCCACATCTTTTCGCCATTGAGCACATAGTCGCTGCCGTCCTTCTTGGCCGTGGTCTGAATGTTTGCCACGTCGGAACCCATGCCGGGCTCGGTAAACGCGCCGCATCCGATCTTCTCTCCCTTTGCGAGCGGAATTAGGAACTGCTCTTTTTGCGCGTCGGTACCCCATTGCAGCAAGGTAAGGGCAGACAGGCCAACGTGGACCGACATGATGACTCGGAGCGTCGAATCAACGGCTTCCAGTTCTTCGCATGCAAGCCCGAGGGAAATGAAGTCCATGCCCTGACCACCGTAGCGCACCGGCAAACAAATTCCCAGGATGCCTAGCTCGGCCATCCTGGGCAAGATTTCGGGCGCCATCTCTTGTTTTTGATCCCATTCACGAATGGAGGGAGCCACCTCTTTTTGAGCGAAGTCTCGCACCATCTTTTGAGCCATTTCGTGCTCAGCCGTGAGGCCAAAGTCCATATTCATACCCTCCAGAAACCGGTCGTAATTATATCTGTGCGAATGTATTATCAGATGTCCATGGACCTACTTCGAAGGCGCGGCCTTCACGTCGCGGCCGTTCTGACCCTACTGGTTGCGCTTGGCGCCACCGCTTACCCGGTTGGCTTCGTCGACAATCTTGAAGCTGCCGCCACCGCCATTCGGGCCGGCCGCGCGGACCTGGCCCTTCCAGCCCTCACCAACGCGATCGCCCTCGAGCCGGATGTGCCTGATCTGCACTTGCTCGCCGCGCAAGGCGCGCTCATGGCTGATGAAACCGACCAAGCAACGGAACTATTGAGTCAGTTGCCGGACACCGAATGTCTGCAATTGGACGCAGCTCTTCGGGCTGGGACGATTGAGGCGGCGCTCGCGCAGCTCCCCGGAAGCCGTTGCCCCGAGCAAGTCGAAATGCTCTATCGTGAAGCCGACCTTCTTATCGCCAGCGGCGACTACGAAGAAGCCATTGGCCTGCTGGAGTCGCTGCTCAATTCGGTCCCGGTGACGGCACAGGCCAGCGAGCAATTGGGCACCCTGCTCGCCTTATATGATCCGGAAGCTGGCCTGAGCCACCTGAGGCTTGCGGTCGACCTCGACCGCCAGATCGCAAGCTTTGCAATTGAACTCATCGAAGTCATAGAATTTGCACGTAGCGAAGAAAATTCGGCCTACACTTTGGCGCAATTAGGACAGGCCCTGGCACGCGCAGGCAGATGGCCGATGGCAGCCACCGCGTTCGAAAGCGCTTTGGCGCAGGATCCTGAATACACGGAGGCAAGGGCTTATTACGGGTTGGCCTTGGATCGATCCGGGGAGGACGGCCTTCCGCAGCTGGAACTTGCAGTGGATCAAGCACCGCAGGCCCCACTGCCTAAGATGCTCCTGGGAAAACACTGGCTCATTAGAGGAGAGCCCGAGCTTGCAATCGAAGCTTATGAACAAGCCGCAGTGCTTGCCCCGGAAGATCCATTTCTCGCGATCGACCTCGGAGCGGCCTATGCCGCAGCAGGCGACCTCCCGTCGGCCAAGTTGGCCTACAAGTACGCCACAGACCTATCACCTGGCGATCCGACCCTTTGGTCCTTGCTCGCCCAGTTCTCGCTAGACTATGAAATTGAGCTTAATGAAATTGGGCTACCCGCCGCGCGACAGGCGGTTGTGCTGCAATCACAAGACGCCGCCGCACTCGATCGTCTTGGGTACGCTCATTTCTTGTTAGGAAACTTGACACTCGCCGAGCGATTCCTGACAGAAGCGATTCAAGCGGATGGCAATCTAGCGAGCGCGCATTATCATTTAGGCCTGCTGAGGCTCGCTGCCGGAGATTTGGCAGGCGGGCGGGCGGCACTGTTTTTCGCTTTAGCGCTTGATCCGGACGGTCGCTTCGGCAGTCTCGCTGAGCGCTCGCTGGAGAATTTGAATGGGTGATCGCTCCCGAAACACAAAGGTGATCCAGACAATTACGTCTCTGCTGATAATTCCGCACCTAGCTATGGTGCCGATTTCAAGGTGGTCTAGATAAGAACCTTACTGCTGTCAATTCCGCACCTGGCTATGGTGCCGATTTCAAGGTGGTCCAGATAAGAACCTTACTGCTCGCAATTCCACTCCTGGTTTCGCTACTCGCGACTTCGTGCAGCGTGTCATCGGCTCCTGGAGAAGTCGTCTTTCAGGATGATTTCTCTAGGCCGATTAGCGGGTGGGATCGATATTACGATGCAACCTACTCCTCTGACTATCATGAGGGAAGCTATAGGATCCACGTTCTCGAACCCAATACGGATGCCTGGGCGATCCCTCACTTGGATCTGGCAGATGTCCAGATTGAGGTCGACGCCACCAGGGTGGGTGGCCCCGAGGACAATGTCTATGGCGTCTTATGCCGTTACAAAGATTCACGCAATTTTTATTTCTTTTTGGTCTCTAGTGATGGCTATTCGGGTATCGGTGTATATAAGGACGGTCGTCGTATGCTGCTCACAGATGAGAGCTTGCTCCCCACTGAGGCGGTCAATCGGGGCGATCTTCCAAATCACATTCGTGCCGACTGCAATGGGTACCAACTTCGGCTCTTCGTAAATGGAATCCTGGTTGCGGAAACTCAGGCTGCAGAGTGGCCCAGCGGTGACGTGGGGTTGATCGCCGGATCCTATGGGCAGCCGGGGACCGAGATTCTGTTCGACAACTTTTCGGTCCTTCAGCCTGCCGTCCTGAGCCCATAGGGAACTTACGAGCGTTTTTAACATTGTGGATATGTAAAGTACGAGCCCTCTGACATGACTCGGGTTACCATCCGAGGCTCGCCGTGTGGTTATGTAAGGTACAGGCCCTTTGACATAGCTCGGATTACCCTCCGAGGCTCCGCTCTGAACGCTCATGTATAATCGCGCCATGCAAACGAGATCGGATCTCGAAGCACAATTACAAACCGCAATCCGTGAAGGCGACGATCTGCACAAACGTACGCTTCGCCTAGTGCTTTCGGAATGGAAACTTGCCGAGGTTGAGCGCGGAAACGAGCTCGACGAGGCGGCAACCATATCGCTGTTTCAGAAGCAAGCAAAGGCCCGACGTGAAGCGATCGCCGATGCAGAACGAGCAGGGCGCCCCGACATCGTGGAAGCAACCCAGGCAGAACTGACCTACTTGAAGACCTTCCTTCCTCAACCTCTCAGCCTGCGCGAGCTAGAGCAACTAGCCCGCGCATCAATCCAAGAAACAGGGGTATCGGATCCGGCGCAGATGGGGTTGGTCATGAAAGATCTGATGCCTCGTACAGCGGGCCGCGCAGACGGCAAGCAAGCCAGCGATGTTGTCCGAAAATTGCTCAGCTCAGACTAACTAATTATGGACGATAGTCGTCGAATTCTCCGTCGTCGTCTCTCCCGCATCTGGGAGGCCGCCCAATTGGGGATCATATTCGCCTTCGGCCTGATTGGGACCGTCGTGGCGCTTTCCGTTAGCCAACTCGAAAGCGGATCCACTTTGGTATTGCAGACCGGCGATGTGGCTGGACAAGACGTTCTTGCACCCCATGAGCTGAGTTACGAAAGCAGCGTGCTAACAGACCAAGCGAGAGCCGCCGCTGAGCAAGCCGTTGCCGACATATACGATCCTCCAAACAGCGCTATCGCTCGACTCCAGCTTGAGAGGCTGTCCGCCAGTCTCGATTTCATCAGCGCCGTACGAGCCGATGGATTCGCGACCTCGGAGGAACGCCTTCAAGATCTTGTAACGATGAAAGATCTGCCGCTGAATCAACAAGAGGCTCAAGCGATTCTGAATCTTCCGGCCTCGCGCTGGGAGGCGGTTCGGATCGAATCTCTATCGGTTCTAGAGCAAGTAATGCGAGGCGAAATCCGGGAGGATCGGGTTGAGGACGCCTCCCGAGGTATCCGTACATTGATCAGCTTCGGGATGGCTGATGAACAGGTCCAGGTGGTGGAGGAGTTGGTGACTACGTTTGTTGTCGCAAATGCGCTATATAACGGGGAAGAGACAACCGCAGCTCGCCAACAGGCCCGCGACTCGGTGGCCCCGGTTACGCGATCCTTCGCGCCGGGCCAAACCATTGTCGCTCTAGGAGACCCCGTTTCCCCGCTAGACGTGGAGGCCCTTGAAGCATTTGACCTGCTCAAGCCGCCCAATCAATTCCAAGACCTTGCAACGCTCTCGTTACTGGTAGCCGCGTTGGGCAGTACCGTCGCACTCTTTGCCTACCGGATCCATCCCGAAATGCTACAGAATGTGCGCATTTCCTGGGTGACTAGTGCCTTATTTGTGATTACTTCGCTTGGGATAGGGTATGCGGTGTCCGGTCAGACCGTGCTTCCTTATTTCTTCCCGGCCGCCACACTACCCATGCTCCTAGCCATTCTCGTTGGCCCAGGAATGGGCATGATATCAGCCATGGCGCTCGGCGCTCTGGCAGGATATCTCGGCGTCCGCGGGCTAGAAATTTCTCTCTACGTCATGCTCAGTGGCGCTTTAGGTGCGCTGGCCATCGGGCGAGCGGAGCGGTTGGGGGTCTTCGCCTGGTCGGGCGTTGTGGCGAGCCTGGCAGCTGTAGCAGTTGTGCTTGTCTTTCGATTTCCGGATCCCGCAGCCGATACATTTGAGAAGGCTCAGGTCATGGGCGGCGCTCTGGTTACAGGCATCCTATCCGCTGGCTTGGCATTCGGTGTCCTGCTGCTCATTGGAAGCGCGCTCAGAATCACGACCAATATCCAGCTCATTGAGCTCTCGCGGCCGGATCATCCCCTGTTGGAGCTGCTGCTCCGTACAGCGCCTGGCACTTATCAGCATAGTCTTCAAGTAGCAAATTTGGCGGAGCAAGCTACCCGGGCGATCGATGGCAACGGATTGCTTACTCGCGTGGGGTGCATGTACCACGATGTTGGCAAGACTGAGCGACCCCAATTCTTCATCGAAAATCAGCTATCCGGGCAAAACATCCATGAACAAATGGACCCTGCAACGAGCGCCAGCATGATCATTGCCCACGTCACCGACGGTCAGGAGTTGGCTCGGAAGCATCGGCTCCCGAAGGTGGTAGCCGATTTTATTCTTGAGCATCACGGCACGATGCGCACAGAGTTTCAGTATCGCCTTGCTCTAAAAGCTGCAGGGGACGATACAGATAGCGTCGATCCACGTGACTTCACCTATCCCGGCCCCCGGCCACGCTCCAGAGAGACCGCCATTCTCATGCTGGCTGATGGAGTTGAGGCCAAGATTCGGGCCGAAATGCCAGAAGATGAAACTTCGTTAGATGAGGCAGTCGCGTGGGTTATTGAAGACCGACTCTCCAAGAAGCAATTGGCTCGGACAGATCTGACTTTGAAAAATCTAGACACCGTTCGAAGATCCTTCGTCAAGACACTCCGCAGCATCTACCACCCACGGATCCGCTACCCTGAGGCACCGGAAGCCGATTCGTCTGAGACAGCTTTGTCCAACGATCCTGAGCGGGCCGAAGCTGAAGTGGCGGATACACAAGCGATCGCTACACACGAATCTAAGGAGGCTTGATGGTTCAGCCGATCAGGATGGGATTATCTAGCCGCCCAATTGCGAAAAATTTGTGAGCCTGGAAATCCAGGTTCAAGAGGGACCATTCGGGCCCGGTTTCGAAGCAGTGATTACCGCAGCTGCTGAGGCCACCCTCCAGGACCAGGAGGTCGAGTCTGGCATGCTCACTGTTGTTCTAACGGACGAGGCCGGAATTTGTGAGTACAACCTTCGGTTCGCTGGGGTCAGCGAACCTACCGATGTGCTTTCGTTCCCTGGCGGAGAAATTGATCCGGATACAGGCGAAAAATATCTGGGAGACGTGATCCTTTGCCCTCCCATCGCTCTCACAGGAGCATCCATGGGGAGGCACACTTTGCTGGATGAGGTTGGGCTGCTGACTGTGCACGGCGTACTTCATCTGCTGAGCTACGACCACGACGACGAGAAAAGCCGCGCACGAATGTGGGCGGTCCAAGATCGAATCCTGGACCGCTTGGGCAAGCCTATCGACGGGACAACAGAACGGTAAGATTGGAATAGTCGGAGCACCCCATATTGGAAATCGAATAGTAGATGCTGACCGCTCTAGCAAGGTCATTCCGAAATGCCTTCTCAGGTATTTCATATGCGCTCCGCACTCAGCGAAATGCCAGAATCCATCTCGGAATTACTTTGGCGGTCATTATGCTTGGCACCTGGCTTCAGATTGGCGTTGAGGATTGGGTGCCACTAATTATTGCGGCTGGCCTTGTCTGGACTGCCGAATTTATCAACACTGCGTTGGAAGCAGCAGTTGATCTCGCCAGTCCCCAGGAACATTTTCTTGCGAGAAAATCGAAGGACGTGAGTGCGGCTGCGGTTCTACTGGCTGCTGCAACCGCAGCGGTGGTTGGGATTGTGATTCTAGGCCCCCCACTCCTCACGCGGCTTTTCCCATGAAGACCGCAACGTCAAGGGCAATTTCGCGCGATTCGTCACGCCCCCAAAAGCTCTCATTGCAACTGGCTTGTCGATATGTAATAATCCTCGATTGCCATACCGTGGCGACGATTCGGCGCGCAAACTCATGACAGACGGCGTACGCACGATGCAGAACAACTTGTATCGCGCTGCCACAGCCTCATTTGATTTTGATAAGCCCAGCGAAGCGCTGAGCGAGCTACTCGCGTTGGCAAGCGAGCTCACGGGATCGGAACGCGCAGCGCTCTTTGAGTTTGATGAGGCAGAGTCCGGCTTCACCCCTCGCATTGCCGAAGGCATTGCAGTAGGTGACCTTGGTCGGCTATCTTCGACCGCCGAACATCCGGTGCTTCGGGAAGTGCAAGCGAATCATCGCGCAGTTGCAACCGATGGTACGGCAGGCTCCATGGGGTTGCCGCTTGCTCCAGGATCCGTGGCCTGCGCCCCTTGTTTCACTGGCGGTAAGACCTTCGGTCTGATGTTTGTTGCCAATGATCGTGGGCAGCCCTACAGTGAGGACGACCTCTCCACCCTGGATGTTTTGGCTACCCGAACCGCTGAGGTTTTGGCGTACGCTCGTCAAACTGCTAGCCAGAACTATCTCTTCCATAAGCTCTCCCTCCTTTATCAGGCTAGTCATGCCATCACGGGCACTCACGAGCGTGATGAGGCGATTCGCCAAATGGCGGCTCATGTGCTTAAGGCCTCATCCGCTAGCATCTGTGAGGTGCAAGTGCTTGAGGACGGCATGGAGCACACGCTCAGGTTCCAGCAGCCCTTAAGCCAGTCCGTGCCCCACACGATCGTCTCCGATGGTCCGATCAATGTGCCGGACTATCCAATTCATGATCAAGTGCTTACTGAATTAATGCCGGCCATGATCAGTCTCCAACCGCCTGTTGGTTCTGGCGAGGATCTGGCCTTGCTTCAGTCCGAGGGCTACACAGCCGCCGCAGTATTCCCGCTTGCAGTTGGCAGTGAACCCCTGGGGCTGGTGCGCATCTTATCTGAGCAGCCCGGCCGGCAATTTGGGGATCAGGAAATAGAGCTGGCACAAGCCATTGTTAACATTGGAGCGATAGGCCTTCAGGATGCAATCCACCTTGAAACTGCCGAGTCACGAGCAAGCCAGCTGCAGGTTCTAAGTGAAATCGGTCGTGAGATGACCTCTACTCTCGACCTCGAGGCTGCGCTCGAGAACTCCATGAAGTATGCGCAAGAAATGCTGCAGGCTGAAGCCTGTGTGCTTTTCCTGATGGACGAAGAGGGCAAGGAGTTGATCTTGAAGGCCAGCGGCGGCCGCTTCATGCGAGTGAAAGACGTGGCCATTCGACTCGAAGAAGGCATTGCTGGTTGGGTCGCCCGAAACAAGGCGCCGCTAATCGTCAACGATGTGCGAACAAATCCCCTGTACCACAGCGCCATCGACGCGCAAACCGGCATGCTGACTGCCTCCGTGATTTGTGTGCCACTTGAGGCGCGCGGCGAAATCCTTGGGGTAATCGAGGCCATCAACAATCCGCGCGGCGCTTTCAACAAAACCGATCAGCAGATGCTGTCTTCGGTGGCCTCATGGGCCGCTATTGCACTAGATAACGCGAACTTGTTTCAAAGTGTTACCGAGGAGCGAAGTCGCCTCGAAGCCACTCTGGTCGAGACGGCAGATGCCGTGGTTCTCACCACCCTGACGGGGAGCATCATCTTGATCAACAAGGCTGCTGCTCAGGCGTTTCGCATCAACGCCGAGAAGGCAGTGGATCGCCCCGCGGATGATATCTTTTTCGGGCACCCACTTGGCGATGCATTAATGAGTCAGACCATTGAACTCCCAACGACGCTCGAGGTCACGACACCTCATGACCGCACGCTGTATGCCACAATCAGCGAAGTACCGGATGTCGGTCGGGTCGCGGTAATGCAGGACATCACGGCCCTCAAACAAATTGACAAGATGCGTGCGCAGCTGCTTGGCACTGCGGCACATGATCTGAAGAACCCCCTGAATGCCATCCGACTGGGCGCCGATCTACTTGCGGACGCGCCGTTTAGCGAGCAGCAGCGTAAGGCGCTTAGCATGATGCACCGAGCCACAGACAGCATGACCAACCTAATCACGGGATTGCTGGAGACCATTCGTGTCGAGTCGACGGCCAATATTCTTTATGAGCCTACCAACCTCAACGATCTGATCCGCCGCGCGATCGAAGATCTTCGTCCGCTATCGGACGCCCAGAATCACACTGTCAAGTACGACCCTCCCGAGGAATCTCTGCTGATCATGGGCGATCCCAATCGCCTTAATTCGGTCATGAGCAACCTGCTCAGCAACGCGATTAAATACACCGAACCCGGCGGGCTTATCGGAGTCACAGTCAGATGGGACGACGATGAGATCATCATCACTGTCAAGGACAACGGACCAGGTATTCCGGAGGAAGAGCTCCCGCGTGTGTTCGAGCACCTGTTCAGAGGCCGCGCCGCAGTTCGCGATCCCAATAATCCTATCGACGGAACCGGTCTCGGCTTGGCGCTCGCTAAAACGGTGATCGAGCAGCATGGCGGTCGGTTGTGGGTAGAAAGCGAAGAGGGAGAGGGCAGCACCTTCCGCTTTGCCATGCCCCGGGAAGCGATCCCAAAGACCGGCTCATTGAAGCCGGACGAAGAACGATAATTTTTTTGCGCCTGGCGCATGCCATATCGACCGCCAGATCTGGCGGTCGTTTCATTTTCAATCTCCGCATGTGATCTCCAGCATTTCCGCGGCCGCCACGACCAATCCCGACATCTCCGCGACCGTTACCATCAATCCGACGTTTCTGCGGCTGTCGCCACGAATCCCGGCAGTGCCGCGGCTGTAATCAGCATCCCCCCAAGTTCACACGGCCGGGAACTCGGCCGGCCAATCGCAGGTTAGAATTCGATCTTCGGAATCCGTTCCGCGATCAGGGAGGAAATTGATGGCCAAATCCAAATTTCGGATCGGAACCGTCGGAACGCCGCGCTCAACGCCGAAGAAGCCTGCTGGCTCGGTGGGCGCAGTTCTCCGGTTACGTGAACTCGGACTCGACGCCTTCGAGATCGCCTGGGTGCAATCTGTTCGCGTGAAGGAAGAGACCTGCGCCTTGATCAAGGAAGCCGGCGCCGAGCAAGACGTAGCGCTCAGCGTACATGCTCCCTACTACATCAATCTCAACGCAACGGACGAAGAGTGGCCTAAGAGCCGCAAGAGACTCATGGACGCAGCCCACTATGGAAACCTTGCGGGAGCCACAGATATCATCTTCCATCCCGGCACCTATTTCGGGCAGCCACCTGACGAAGTTCTCGAAATTGCTATCCCTCGGCTGCAAGGCTGCGTGGATGAGCTGCGAGCGGCAGACAATCCTGCAACGCTCAGGCCGGAAACGATGGGAAAGAGCGCCCAACTTGGCACACTCGAGGACGCACTTGTCATGTCCAAGGAAATCGAAGGCGTTGAGCCCTGTGTCGATGTCTCCCATCTCCATGCTCGCGCTGGAGATGGTTCCCAAAACTCCTACGAGGAGTGGACGATATCTCTCAAGGGATATAAGAAGGCACTTGGGGCCCGTGCGCTCAAGCGCATGCATATTCATCTCTCAGGAATCGAATATGGTCCCAAAGGGGAGCGAAACCACTTGATGCTAGCCGAATCGGACTTCGATCTGGTTGGGTTGCTGCGCGCCCTGCACGACATGGGTTGCGGCGGGCGCATCGTGTGTGAGAGCCCTATCATGGAGGACGACGCGCTTGTAATACAGAAGGCCTTGGCGAAGCTGGCCAGCGAGTAAGTTCCTCATATCTCTGGCACAACCGAGTGAATTGCGCATTCACCTCACTAGTGGGACAGGTCCTAGTTGACAGCGTAGGAATGACACTTTACGTCGTCACCACCGATAAGGAGGGGAAGACCACGTGTTATGGCGGCCGCGCCAGGACGTGGCCACCGTTGCTCACCGAATTTCCTCCACAGGCAGGTTAGGGCGTTGACGCCGTGCTGATGAGCAGGGCAGAAACGCCCTCTCATATGTGGCTGGTATTGGGCTTGGCACTATTCGGTGGTAAGCCTTGCCAAAAACTCGCGCAGTTTCGGTGAGTTGCTGACTTCTTTCCCCAAGTCCTGCAAGTTGTCGACATCAAGGATCAAAGGCGACCGCTGGAAACGGCCGCGATGGTCATAGTGACAGAACCTGATTTCGTAGCTTCCTGCGGCTTCGCCATCAAGGAACTTGAGAAGCTGAATGGTAGGTCTGTGGTGTTCCGTCGTAATCTGAACTTCCTCTTCCACAATGCCGCTGCCCCAATGAAGGGAGAATTCCTTTGGTTTGCTCTGATGCTGATTCGCCATAGTCTCCCTCCCAATACTTATCCGGGCCGATTGCGGTAGCGCATGGCGCCGCCTAACGGCTGCGAGCTGTGGAACATCCCGCGTTCTTTGCGGGGAGCGGCCGGGGTTCGCTCCCTCGCATCCTTTTCCAGATACCCGCGTCTCAATTTCCTCTTGCTTCTGTCCCCGCATCCCCGGTCCGCTCCAGCGAGTTGTTAGCTGGCGGCAGCGTTCGGGTAAAGCCAAGGGCGAAAAAGCCGAGTCATCCACGGCATGATGTAATAAGTCATCGCTGGGACTAGAAGAATCACCGTTAGCAGGATAATCGCAAACCGAGGCCAGCCCTGCATAAGTAAGGCAAGGATAGTACTAACTGCAAGAAGTGGAGGATAAATTGCCAGGATTGTAAGCAAAGCCATCTTGGACTTGGCAGGCGGTGCTGTGGCTGCGAAATGATCGGGGAGGGTAAACCAGGGCTCGAATCCATGCGCTTCTTGGATATAGGTTTCACCAATTGTCATTTCCTCTGACTTCTTCACCCACATTTCTCGCTCGACCGATCCCATCCAGGCTCGAAGATGAGCGTATTCATCAAAGCGCAATACGATGACGTATTCTGGATGTGAGTGGTCACTGGGGCGAATAATGTCCGCCCCTTGATAGCCCTCAAATTCCCTGACAGCCTTGGTAATACCTTTTACCCACTCCTCAAAATCTTGAATTCGTTCCGGCCTAACGTTTCTAACAAATACTACAGTGACAGGTTCTGAGCTCATCTTTCCCTCTAATCCCATATATAAGGTCCTTCGCTCAGCTCCGAAAAAATGAGGTGTGGAAAAGTCAAAGTCAAGCCAGTGCTGAACGAATATGCTCTAGGTCTCAACACGAGATGTATGATTCGGTCTTGGTCAGCGGCCAGCTAGCGGCTGCGAGCTGAGCGGCCGAGGGTCGCTACCGGAAAACCTCTCCAACTACCCGCATTACCGTAATTTCTTGCTTCTGGCGCTGAACCCCGGTCCGCTCCAGCGAGTTGTTAGGTAGCGGCCATATCAATCATGCCCAAAGGCGAACCTAGTTGGTGCCAAGTGTTTCGATTGAGTCGACAGTGGCTCCGGGAGCTATCACCGTTACGTTTTTTCGAATGTCCTCCAAGTGGAGGCGGACATCTTTCTCTGCAATTCCGGGCGGAGCATAGACGGTAAATACGACTCGTTCGGTCTCTGGACGAATCCGTGTCCTTCGATCAGGGCCATAGACGATACAAGAAACAATGTCAGTTTCATCGGCAATCATCATGTCCCCAGCCTTCACCGTCTGTTCCTCTCCGTTCATGCGAATATAGCTTTCGGTCCCAGTTGCCACATCGATACGAATCGGTTCTTCGATCGCGTTCCAGTCGTGCCCTGCCGTGAGCATGAGGTTCTTCAATTCCGCCATAAACATAGCCTCAACGAGCGCGGCGACCTTAGGAATCGCTCGGTTCTTGAAGACCACCGATTCAAGCTGATGCTGAACATGGTAGGTCTTCCCAAACTGTTTGTAGTAGGTATCGTAGGCAGCTAGAACGGGAATGGCCCGCA
>JAZGCZ010000090.1:0-3439 GCA_036477195.1 Anaerolineales bacterium
CGCTCCAAATCTCCAGCCGAGAAGTGAGCCACGCCTTCTTCTTTATGGGATAAGGCGGTGCGCGTGGGAGTGGGTGTGGGCAGAAAAAGCGGCTCTACCCTCCCGGCCTCCACCAGCCTGGTAAGCATTATGCCACCTGCTATCAGTCCCACGAGAACCAAGATTCGGACTGGGCGAGATCCTCCTCCCGCGTCGCCAAACGGCATACGGTCGCCTTTCAGCTGCATGATTGGATTAGACCTCGGTTTCTTCGGGGGGTTCGATCAGGCCGCACAGGATCAGGATCTCCTGCGCATTGATGGTGGCGTTCTCATTCTTGGGAACGCCGGTGATCAGCGCTTCGGATAGGTCAGCAGCCAGATCACATCGGCCAATTTTGGCTAGAGCCAGACCATACATGTAGTAGAACTCGACCACTCGGTCGTCACCAGGATCCAGCGGCAAACCAGACAGCTGAACTCCGTCCAGGTAGGCGCCGCCGTGGATAGCCAGCGCGAGCGATTCAATGGAAGAGTCATAGTCAGCGTTCTTGTAATACATTCTCCCTAAGTCGCCGTGAAGACGGGAATCGGATGGTTGAAGGTCGACCGCGCTTTGCGCATATTGGCTGGCCTTCCCAAACTCGCCATCGCGCGCATAAGCTTGAGCAATCAATCTCAGCGGGATCACATCCTCTGGCGCCAATGTGGTGGCGCGGATGTAGCTGTCAATTGCGGATTGGGAATCCCCGTTATTGAAATACATATTCCCCATAGCGATGTGTATCAACGCCAGGTTCGGGTTGATACGCAGGGCGTTTTGATAGGCCTCGAAGGCAAGATCGTAGTTGCCGGTTCTCTCCCATACATAGCCTACTGCGCGCTGTGCCTCCAGCAGGTTTGGATCCAGTTGAACGGCCAACTGCGCCTGCTCCCCCGCCTGCTGGAAAGCAGTCACGTTCTCGTCGATGAGAACCTCGGCATAGTAGGCCCGAACGAGCGCCGAGTTCGGATCAAGCTCTACAGCCTTTTCGAGCTTCTGCAATGCCTCCAGAATATCGGCAGATTCTGGCTCGGATTGCGATTGGAAATCGAGCGCCCAGCCCAGCACCGCGTTGGCCATCGCAGAGTTGGGATCCAGCAAAATCGCGTTGCTAGCATTGGTGACGGCTTCCGCGTATCTCCCAGCAAAGACCTGGATCCGCGCCAATTCAGTGTAGTAGTCACCTTCCTGCGGATCGATGGAGATCGCTTCATGGTAGGCCCGCTCTGCTTGGACTAACTTGCCGGCCAGGAAGAGACTGTCGGCCTCCAGAATGATAGTAGCGGGATTGCGGGTGGGGATAGGCGTGACAACAAAAAGAGGCGGAGTCTGAGGCACAACCACACGCTCCACATAGATCACGGTGGCAATTAGTAGCAATAAAAGCGCGACGCGCCACGGGTTAGACCTGCGGCGGCGTCGCTTTTTAGTGTTCCACTTGCTTCCGCTTAGATACATGGGCGGGTGGTGATGATACCACCCCGAAATTCTTATCATGAAGGACCCCTGTGCAGTTGAAATCCTGCAACGTGTTTGAGTGGTGAGCCTAACCCATTGGGATCAATGAAAGCCCACCCTTGACCTAACATAAGTGGAAAATCATAGGGTGGAAGGGCTCCCGCCTGGCAGATAGTGGAAGATCAAAGAGGGAAGGGGTTCCCCGCCTGGCCAAGAGTCAAGTCGCAAACTCGCCACGGTATAATGCCGCCCGTGCAGTCAGAAGGGGATTCGGGCTCTCAGTCATCTTGGCGCCCGCTGCTCTGGGTGCTCCCCATTGCGCTGGTGCTGCTGGGAATTGCGGCCGCTGTGGGCTATATAGTCGGGCAGTCTGAGCGAGACCTGGCTGAAGAAGAGCAAGTCATGGCTATTGTTCAGGAGCAATTTACCCTCGGACTAATTGATCTAGATGAGGAGCGATACGACATCGCTCGCCAGCGGTTTGAGTACATCATTCAGCTGAATCCCTCCTTTCCCGAAGCTCCCGAGCGCTTGGCAGAGGCACTTCTAGGGCTAAACGAGCCGATCGCGGCTCCCACCTCCCCGCCGATGACCCCAACGCCGAACCTAGCTCCGGTTCAAGAAATCTTCGACCTGGCTCAAGTGGCATTTGAGGAGGGCGACTGGGATCTAACGATCGCACACCTTCTTGCCTTGCGCGCCAAGGACAGCGAATTTCGCGCGGTCGAGGCCGATGGATTGATGTACGCCGCCCTGCGCAACCGAGGTATTCGAAGAATTTCCCAGGATAAATTGCTGGAAGAAGGAATTTACGACTTGAGCCTTGCGGAAAGTTTCGCACTACTTGACGAGGATGCTAACAACTGGCGAAGCTGGGCACAGCTCTACCTGACCGCGAACAGCTTTTACGGACTCAACTGGGAACAGGCGGCCTTCTATTTTGAAGTAGTCTATTCCGTCGCACCAGGCATCCGCAATGACGTCGCATGGAAATATGCCCAGTCGTTGACAATGTATGCGCTGCTGCTGGCAAGTGGTGGAGATCCATGTGCAGCGGAAGAATTCCTGGATCTGTCCCTGGAAGTCATCATCAACGAGGACCTGGAACCGACCGCGACCGCCGTTCGCGATGCATGCCGAACAGCGACCGCCCCACCCCCAACTCCACCGCCCACCGCCACTTTGGAGGGAACCGAACTGCCTCCTCCAACCGAAACATCTACACCTGAGGCATGATGCTGGAGCAAGCCGCACTCACCCTAGCTTTCTGGCTTCACATGGCGGCCACGATTGTGTGGATTGGCGGACTCTTCTATCAGGCCGTCGTCGTAAATCCGGCGCTCGAGCGCTTCCCAGACCAGCGCGGCCGGCTGGCGGAGGATTTGCGGCGTCGCTTCCAACCTTTGGCCTGGCTAAGCCTCTTCGTGCTGATTGGGACCGGATTGCTGCAGATGTCGGGGAATCCAAACTACGAAGGGCTTTTTGCCGTTTCAAACCCCTGGTCACGTGCAATCCTGGCAAAGCACATTACGATCGGGTTGATGATCCTCGTTGCCGGCTACCAGACCTGGGTGCTAAATCCTCGCTTGTCTATATTAGCGTTGAAGCGGGAAGCTTCCGCCTCAGATCAAGTCACCAGCGAAATCTCCCGCTTGAACCGTGTGAGTTTGGCCTTTGGCATTCTCGTCCTTGGGCTCACCGCGCTTGCAAGAACCGCTTGAACCGTGTGAGTTTGGCCTTTGGCATCCTCGTCCTTGGGCTCACGGCGCTTGCAAGAACCGCTTGAACCGTGTGAGTTTGGCCTTTGGCATCCTCGTCCTTGGGCCTACCGCGCTCGCGCGGACCGCCTGAGAACATCCCGAGCTCTCTCCCTCGAGCTCCCATCCCCTCGGAACTTCATCAACGCTGCGCCTGACATCGCTCACTTCCTGTAGGACTACTGTCGCCCCCCTACTCCACT
>JAZGCZ010000091.1:0-10528 GCA_036477195.1 Anaerolineales bacterium
CAACCTCACAATTGAGCCCAGGCGGCGGGTCATTCAACTCGTCGCCTTTTTGATTACTGCCAATTAGGCAGGTTGATAGTTTTTGCCAGCCCCAGTATGTAGGCTGTTGTGGTGACTCTCTGATGAATTCTGGCAAAGGACAATCCAGCTCGCGGATCTCGAACTTCTACAACCTGGGATTGGAGGAGCGTCAGTCCCGTCTTGTTGAGGCCGCGGGACATCCGCTCGACGGGCTAATGGGCCCTGAGGGCCTAGACCTCTCACTTGCGGACTCGATGATCGAGAACGTGGTGGGATTGCACAGCCTTCCGCTGGGCATCGCCACCAACTTTGTTGTCAACGGCAGGGACGTATTAGTACCCATGGCCATTGAGGAGCCTTCGGTCGTGGCCGGAGCCTCGTACATGGCAAAACTTGTACGCGAATCGGGAGGCTTTGTGGCTGAGGCAGATCCTTCCCATATGATCGGGCAAGTCCAAGTCCTGGATCTCGAAGATCTTCCGAAGGCCAAGGAGACGCTTCTGCAGGCGGAAACGCAGTTGCTCGAAGCCGCGGACGAGGCGGGACCGATGATGGTCGCGGTCGGAGGGGGCGCTCGCGCGATCGAAGTGAAAACCTTCACTGAGAGCCCGGCTGGGCCGATGCTGGTCTTCTATTTGATCTACGACACGGTGGATGCGATGGGGGCAAATTCTGTGAATACCGTGCTGGAAGGCATTGCGCCAATTATCGAGGCTCTGACCGGAGGCAGAACGCATCTCCGCATCTTGTCCAATCTGGCGGATCGGAGGCTCACCAAGGCGTCTTGCAGCCTATCTCCAGAAACGTTGGCTTTTGCCGATTTCAAGGGCGAGGAAGTGCGAGACGGAGTGATCGAGGCCTGGGCCTTTGCCGCCGTCGATCCGTATCGAGCGGCAACCCACAACAAGGGGATCATGAACGGCGTGGACGCGGTCGTCATCGCTACGGGCAACGACTGGCGCGCGGTAGAGGCCGGTGCACATGCCTACGCGGCCCGAGGGGGAGCGTACACACCGCTGAGTCGTTGGTGGGTGGGTGAGGAAGGGGTGTTGAAGGGTGAGCTGGAAATGCCCCTTGCGCTGGGAACGATCGGCGGCGCAACTGGAGTCCATCCAGGTGCGCGCGACGCACTAGCTCTCATGGGCGTCGAACGCGCGCAGGATCTGGCGCAGATCGTGGTATCGGTGGGGCTGGCCCAGAATCTGGCGGCGCTGCGTGCGCTAGCGACGGAAGGCATTCAGCGCGGGCATATGGGTCTCCATGCCCGTCAGCTGGCCATCGCGGCCGGGGCGCGAGGTAGCCAGATCGATGAAGTGGCCGGTGCAATGACTGAGGAAGAGAACATCCTGCTGGAGCGCGCAGAAGAGTTACTCAAGCAGCTCTCAGATGGGTGAAATATACTTGAAAGAGAGATCTATGGCAGGTAACAAGATCCTTAAACCGATTCGAGAAGCGGGCTTCACGGGCTACGGCGCCTATGTGCCGCAGTACCGGCTGCCCGCGAAGGAAGTGGCCAGGATCTGGACCGACGGGAAGGCGGGCCTTCCCATCAAAGAGAAAGCGGTCGCGGGCCTGGACGAGGACGTCATTACGATGTCGATCGAAGCAGCCCGCAACGCACTGGCACGCTCCGATCTGAGCCCGACCGAGATCCGCGCGGTTTGGGTGGGCTCCGAATCTCACCCTTATGCGGTAAAGCCGACATCTACTGTTGTGGCAGAAGCCATCGGCGCCACACCGCACACGCAGGCCGCAGACTGGGAGTTTGCCTGTAAGGCCGGAACGGAGGCGATCCAGGCTGCCATAGGATTTGTCGGATCCGGAATGGCCAACTATGCGTTGGCGATCGGGATGGACACTGCTCAGGGGCGGCCGGGGGATGCGCTTGAATATACCGCCGGTGCCGGTGGCGCGGCATTCATCATTGGACCGGCGGAGGATGCGGTCTGTGTTATCGAAGGGTCCTACTCCTACGCAACCGACACCCCCGATTTTTGGCGCCGGGCGAATGAAACCTATCCGGAACACGGAGAGCGCTTTACGGGAGAGCCAGCCTATTTCAGCCATATTCAAGCCTCTGCCGAATATCTCATGGAAGGCATAGAAACTGTGCCATCCGACTATCGGTTCGCAGTTTTCCATCAACCCAATACCAAATTTCCCACGCGGGTTGCCAAGACCCTGGGCTTCGGGCAGGACCAGATCGAGGCAGGTCTGTTAGTGCCCGACATTGGGAACACATACGCCGGCTCCGCAATGGTTGGTTTGACAGCCATCCTGGACATCGCCGAGCCGGGGGACCGAATCCTGATGGTTTCATATGGTTCGGGCGCGGGTTCCGACGCTTTCAGCCTTCGGGCTACGGAGGCCTTGACAGATCGTCGCGAGGCCGCCCCCGATACCCTTAGCTACATCAAGCGACGCACCGAGATCGACTATGCAACCTACGCGCGGTACAGAGGTAAGTTGGTCTTGAAATGACAGAAATATCAGACACCGTTGTCATAGCCGGAATTGGCATGATGCCTGTGGGCGAGCATTGGGAACTTTCCCTACGCCACCTGGGATTGGATGCGATGAGCGCCGCGCAGGCGGATGCGGGAGGTTTGAGACCGCAGGCGCTTTACGTGGCCAACATGCTGGCGCCTGTACTCTCGGGTCAGTCCCATCTTGGGGCTCTCTTAGCGGATTTTGCCGGCATGCGTGGCGTGGAAGCCACGACCATTGAAGCCTCGGGCGCATCCGGAGGTGTGGCCGTGCGACAGGCATACCTCGCGATAGCATCTGGCGCGATTGATGTGGCACTGGTCCTGGGGGTCGAGAAAGTGACAGATAAGGCCAGCGGTCAGGTTCAGGCCGCGCTCGCCACCGGAACCGATTCTGAGTATGAGGCCGTACAAGGCGTCACACCAAGTGCTCAGGCTGCCCTTCTGATGCAGCGGTACCTCCACGAGCACAAAGCACCCAATGATTCAATGGCGGGATTTAGCCTGACGGCCCACCAGAACGCGGTAACGAACCCAAATGCGATGTTTCGCAGGGCGATCCAACCCGAGCAATATGCCAAGGCGCCCATCGTGAGTGAACCGCTCAACACCTTTGACGTTGCTCCGCTGGCGGATGGTGCAGCGGCTCTGATCTTGGCTCGTGCCTCGGCTCTGCCAAATGGGAATGACCGCCCGCAAGTTGTTATTGCTGGCTCGGCGACCGCTACTTCCGCCCTGGCGGTGCACGATCGGCCGGATCCGCTGATACTGACAGCGGCTGCCCAATCCGCCAGTAAAGCATTGATGCAAGCAAACTTCTCTCCGGATGAAATTAAGCTATTTGAATTGCATGATTCCTTTTCCATTTTTGGAGCGCTTTCGCTCGAAGCGGCAGGATTCGCTCAGCGAGGAGAGGGCTGGAAGCTGGCCCAAAATGGCGATATTTCGCTGACTGGCGATATCCCGATCGCAACCTTCGGCGGATCCAAGGCACGAGGCGATCCCGGTGCAGCCACGGGGATCTATCAGCTGGCGGAGGCAACCCTGCAGCTGCAAAACCGAGCGAATGACAATCAAGTATCGGACGCGGCCGTCGCAATGACGCAATGCCTGGGAGGTTCCGGTGCCACTGCCTCTACGCACATCCTGCGCCGGGCGAATTAGGATCGACTACCTATCAAATGGCCTGTTGACATGAATTCGGCTATGCGCAACGAACAAAACCTTTGTCAGATTAGGCTTAATCTGCCGAAGTATTACATTGTCAAGGAGCTAAGTGGGCACAAGCACTCAAACCGGGCTAATCACCCAACTCAAAGGGGAATTACAAACCTTTCACGATTCCTGATAGTTTCTGAGAGCGCCTTGTGAATAGATTCACTGGCATGGAGACATCTCAACATTGGAGACTGAAGCAGCAGCGCTATTCGCTGATGGGCGAGGTCTGTCCACACTGCGCCTATAAGATCTTCCCGCCGCGCGATATTTGTCCGGACTGCGGCGAGGACGCCCGAGACATTTACAAGTTCAGCGGCCGTGGCGAGGTCTATTCCCACACGACCATCTATCAGGCCCCTGCTGGACACTCTGAAAACGCCCCCTACCCCCTGGCAATCGTGCGCTTGGAAGAGGGCCCGCTTGTTACGGCTCAGCTCACAGACATTGGTGATGAACCAGTCGAAATCGGTACTCCCGTCGAAATGGTCACCCGCAAGCTTGGAGCCGACGGCGAGCGCGGAATGCTCGTCTACGGCTATAAATTCCGCCCGGTTCTAGCGGATCGTTGACAATCGGCTGCTCGCATGGGGCCAACCCTCAAAGGGTTGGCCCTTTTTGATTCCCCTTCAACCGCAAAACCATGCGCTTGCACGGCATAACGCCTTGTGCTAGGATCGCCGGCTGTTCCAACGAGACCGGCCGGAGGAACCCTCTTTGGAGGAACACATGAATACTACGCGAATACGTAACATCTCCATGTTGGCTATGCTCGCACTTGTAGCAGCCTGTACACGCTCGGCCTCAACGCCACCGCCTGGGGAAGGCGAAGGCGAGGCACCAGTCGATAGCCAGCAGGCCACCATGGAAGCCGTTCGTTCGGCATTGCTTACGCAGACTGCCGAGGCGGACGGGGGAGACGAAACTGTCGCCACCCAGGCCCCGCCAGAAGCGACCGCGGAGCCAGACGCAGCTCAGCCCACCGATGTGGGCATCGTGTACGTCGAGTACACGGTACAGGAGGGCGATTTTATCGCCACAATTGCGGAGGCGTTTGGAGTCGATCCTGAAGCCATCGTCGAGCTGAACGGACTGAGCTCGCCAACGGAAGTTACGGTCGGCATGGTGCTGAAGATTCCGCCTAGCACCGGCCAAGCCGCGACCCCGGAGCCTACGTCAGTGGCAGGGGGGGGCGGAACCGTACACGTCGTCCAACCTGGGGAATGGATTTGGCAGATCGCTCGCACCTACGGGGTTGACCCGAATGCGATCATCGAGGCCAACGACCTGGCGAATCCCAGCCTTGTATACCCGGGTCAAGAACTGATCATTCCGTAAGTCTGGATTTCAGCATTTGAAGCCGTGGGGCGGCCTCAGCGGCCGCCCCTTTTCATTGGAGCACGTTATGGCTATTGAGGTTCTCTCATCCGAAGTCGTATTTGAGGGAAAGGTCTTCGATGTGCGAATCGATCGGGTCCGCCTTGCAAATGACTACGAGACTCGCATTGATCTTGTCATCCATCCCGGCGCGGTTACATTCATACCCATCGGCAAAGATGGCTTGATCTGGTTCGTGCGGCAGTACCGGCACGCTACAGGCAGCCATCTGCTCGAGCTCCCTGCCGGCACCCTGGAACAAGGAGAAGAGCCCGCCACCACTGCTGCCAGGGAATGCCGCGAGGAAATTGGGATGGTTCCCGGCCAGTTGGATAATCTCGGCGGTTTTTACCTGGCGCCAGGATATTCAAACGAGTATATGCACGTCTTTGCGGCAACCGATTTGAAGCCTGATGCCCTGGTGCCTGACCCTGACGAGGTCATTGAGATCGAGAAACTGACCGCGCAGGAAGTGATGGCCCATGTCAAGGATGGCGAATTTCAGGATGCGAAAACTCTCGCTTGCCTGCAGTTGGCCGAGCTTAAGCTTGGCATTTTCTCTAAATCATGAGCCCACTTGCGCATGGTATACTTTCGCCCCGCGCCGCCCAGGTACAGAGGGCGGCGGGTATGCTGTAAATAAGCCAATGTCCGAATTGCTGAAAGCACTCGAAGCACCTGTAAACGAAAACATCCCCGAGCTGCGGCCCGGGGACGATGTAAGCGTTCATTTGCGAATTCGTGAAGGGGACCGGGAGCGCATTCAAGAATTTCGCGGGACGGTCATTCGGATTCGCAAAGGCGGCAACGACAGGAACTTCACAGTTCGCCGTATTGCATCCCACGGCATCGGAGTCGAGCGCACATTCTTGATGCGATCTCCTCGAATTGACAAGGTCGAAGTGGTGCGCCATGCCCACGTACGACGTGCGCAGCTTTATTACCTTCGGAAACTCAGAGGTAAGCGAGCGCGTCTCCCAGAAAAACGCGGCTAACCCAAGTTCCACTAAACTTTAAATTATGACTCGACCTTCGATCGGCGTGTTTGATTCCGGTGTCGGCGGCCTCTCAGTGCTGCGCGAGATCCAACAGAAGCTGCCGAACGAGTCGCTCCTGTATTTCGCGGATCAGAGGCACGTGCCATATGGGTCGCGCTCGCTGGATGACGTTCAGGCGCTCTCCGAAGGAATTACGCGTTTCCTGCTCGAGCAGGGGTGCAAGCTCGTGGTTGTGGCCTGCAATACTGCCTCCGCGGCAGCTCTTTATACCCTGCGGTCGAGCTTTCCAGCTGTACCATTTGTGGGAATGGAGCCGGCGATCAAGCCGGCAGCAGAGCGCTCAGAAACGCGCAAGGTGGCGGTCCTCGCAACGCCAGCAACGTTCCAGGGTGCATTATTTGATTCTGTTGTGGAACGATTCGCACGCGGCGTCGAAGTCATTGAGATCATCGCTCCCGGGCTTGTGGAACTCGTTGAGGCTGGGCAGACAGCCTCAGAAGCGGTTGACGCGGTCCTGCTGGCATCCCTGGAGCCCGCAAAATCCCGAGAAATTGACACCCTTGTGCTGGCGTGCACTCACTACAGCTTTGTAATCCCCACCATCCGTCGAATTCTTGGACCGAGTGTGAGTGTCATTGATCCCGCACCCGCCATCGCTTCGCAAACGGATAAGCTCTGGGGGCGTCAGATAGATGTCGTGAGCACCCAGCCGGGCACAAGCATTCGCTATATCACGAGCGGAGACCCAAACACCTTCCGCGCATCGCTTTTTAAGTTGATTGGGGATGAAGTAAATGCCCAGGCCGCCTCATGGGAGGCCGGCTCCTTAATACTGCACGGGAACTAGGACTTGACCCCCGCCTTTTCTAAATCCTTGGCCGCGATCCTTGCGACCGAGGCAACCGTCTCCCCCTTCTTGAGGTTGATAACGCGCACGCCCATCGTGGCGCGGCCTGCACGCTTGATCTGCTTCACTTTGGTTCGCAAGACGATTCCGCCAGTCGAGATGATCGTCAGGTCGTCTTTCTGATCAACCACCCGTGCCGCGGCGATCGCGCCAGTTACCTTGAATTTCGTTCGGCTTAATGTGAGTACTCCCATCGTGCCTCGCCCCTTCTTGGGATATTCCTTCATGGGAGTTCGTTTCCCATAGCCGTTTTTCATCACGACTAGCAAATCTGCCTTGGGATCTGCGACGTCCATTCCGGTGACAAAATCCTTCTTCCGCAAGGTTATCGCCTTGACCCCCGCGGCCGGGCGACCCATAGAGCGAACCAGTTTTTCTGAGTATCGAAGGGCTTGCCCCGCTTCAGTGACCAGGATGATGTCGTCCTTTCCACTCGTTAGCCGCACCCAGCCCAATGTGTCGCCTTTGGCTAGACCCATCGCAATCAATCCGGAAGGGCGTACGGCCGAGAACTGGGATAGCTTCACGCGCTTGATCTTTCCGCCGCGTGTAGCCATCGTGCAATATCGTGCGGCTTTGAAATCGGGCACCGGAACGGCGGCGGTGATCACCTCTCCCGCTCCCAAATTAAGGATATTCACCATAGGGATGCCGCGCGCAGTGCGCCCGGCATCCGGAATTTGATAGGCTTTCTCCGAATACACCTTTCCCCGATCAGAGAAGAACAGCACGGTATCCAGCGAGCCGGCCGGGAGCAGCATGTCGACTTCGTCCTCTCCCTTGGTGCCATGGCCTTTCACACCGCGGCCTCCCCGCCCCTGCCGCCGATACGTCTTAGCCGGCACGCGCTTCACATAGCCGCGCTGCGTAATGCTGATGAGCACGGCCTCGTCAGGGACCAAATCCGCTTCGCTGAATTCCTCCTTGGCATCTGGCGCAATTCGTGTTCGGCGAAGATCTCCGTACTTCTTCGTCACCTCGTTCAGATCCTGTTTGATCAAAGCCAGGACCTTCTTTTGACTGCCAAGGATGCCCTCCAGGTGTTTGATTCGATCCTTGATGTCCTTGGCCTCTTCCTTGATGTTTTTTCGCTCGAGTGCTGCAAGCCGGCGAAGCTGCATGTCCAGGATGGCTTGAGCCTGGATCTCCGAAAGCTTGAAGCGCTTCATCAAATTTTTCTTGGCGGTATCTGCGTTGGCCGACTTGCGGATGCTCTCGATGACAGCGGTGAGCTTAGCCAGCGCCATGAGCAAGCCGTCGAGCACGTGCGCCCGTGCTTTGGCTTTCTTGAGCTGGTATTTACTCCTGCGAGTGATTACTTCCCGGCGGTGCTCGATGTAGGTTCGCAGCGCCCGCTTCAGGGAAAGCAATCGCGGCTCACCGTCGACCAGCGCCAGCAGCTGGACACCAAACGTGGTCTGCAGCTGCGTGAATTTGAAAAGCTGATTAAGTACCGCTTTAGGTTGTGCCCCACGCTTTAGCTCGAGGACGACGCTGAGCCCCCTGCGGTCAGATTCGTCTCGCAAGTCTGAAATGCCGTCTAGCTTCCCGCTCCGGACGAGCTCGGCAATACGCTCGATCAAGGTGGTCTTGTTAACTTGAAATGGGATCTCCGTAATAACGATGCGGTGCCGATTACGGGTGGTTTCCTCGATGTTCGCGATCCCCCGCACGACGATGCGGCCTCTGCCTGTACTGTAGGCTTGGACAATTCCTTCGGAGCCGATGATCATGCCTCCGGTTGGAAAATCAGGACCCTGAATGAACTGCATCAGGTCTTCTACTGACACTTCGTCCATCTTCTTATAGTTGTCTACCAGGTGGATGATGGCCGCCGTCAGCTCTCCCAAATTGTGAGGAGGGATATTGGTCGCCATACCCACCGCGATACCCGAGGCACCGTTTAGCAGAAGATTAGGTAGGCGAGCCGGCACCACCGTGGGCTCTTGGAGCGATCCATCGAAGTTGTCCACGAAATCGACCGTGTCCTGCTCGATATCGACCAGCAGGTCTTCCGCCATCGCTCCGAGTCGGGCCTCGGTATAGCGCATGGCAGCCGGAGGATCTCCATCGATGGAGCCGAAATTGCCCTGGCCATCCACCAGCAGATATCGCAAAGAGAAATCCTGAGCCATGCGAGCCATGGCCTCATATATCGCGGAATCGCCATGCGGGTGAAATTTCCCCATGACTTCACCAACGATTCGGGCTGACTTACGATAAGGCGAGTTGGAACGGCTCCCCATTTCTCGCATTGCGTACAAGATACGCCGTTGCACAGGCTTGAGACCGTCGGTCGCATCTGGGAGCGCCCGTGATACGATGACGCTCATGGCGTAATCTAGGTACGCCCCGCGCATTTCTTCGTCGATATCGACCTGTCTAACAGTCCCTATTTCCATCGCTTCTCCACACCCATCTATACAGTAGGAAGCCCCTCGGGTAGACCGAGATTCTCCCTATTTTGAAAGTTAGTTCAACTTCTGTCCAAAGGCTGCGAATCCCCTTTGTTTCACATTTATGTCAAGCATAAATAGGTCCCGCCAGTTGGCAGGCCCATCCCCTCAATTATAACTTTACGGCGGCGTGATTGCGAACTCACATGCCCTGTGTCCGTGGGTATCTCAGCGGCGTGATTGCGAACTCGCACTCACTGCATCGATGGGGCATTTTGGCGGCGTGATTGCGAACTCACATGCCCTGTGTTTATGGGTATCTCGACCGCGTGATTGCGAACTCGCATGCTCTTCGCCTAAGGGGCAATTCGGATTTTGGAAATAAAAACCGCACCCTATAGGGTGCAGCCATTTTTTTCCCGTTGGCGCAGTTGAGCTAGGCGGCAGCCGCCGCATACACCTCGATCTGGTCCGCCAGGTGATTCACATCCACCGGCTTGCGAAGAAGCGCGGTGCCGCCCGCGTCTGCAACTTTGCCTTCAAGGTCCTCATCATCCAAAGCAGTGATGATTAGGACCGGAAGGTCCTTCCCTCCCGGCATCATACGCAAACGATCCAGCGTTTCAAAACCGTCGAGGCCAGGCATATTGAGGTCGAGCAGCATAACATCGGGCATCTCGCTCTCAAGCAGGCTGAGAGCTTCCTCCCCGCCTAATGCCGTAAGAGCGTCGTGGCCTCTTGAGCCCACGACGATACTCAACGCTTCCACCATGGCCTGGTTGTCATCTACGATCAAAATGCGAGCCAAGTTCCGCTCCTTCAGTATCGATAAAAGTAGCCTATATTATCTCAGTAGGTCAAGGAAATTGCAGGGGTCCTTGAGTTCTATTCCGGATACACTTCCCCTCCCCAGTTACTAGCGACATTTCGTCCCAGAGGTAGCCGATGTAGCAATTCGGCTCTCCGGTCACCTGGTGCTGGCCGCCATTGACTCCCTCTTGACAAGGTGCTAGAAATCATCCTTACCCCTCGTTACAGGAGGCCCTTTGCTTCGCTTTCTATCTCGTCTCTTCATCGTGTTATTCGTGATCTTCGCGGTTGTCGCCCTGGCCGTCGCGGCATTTCGAT
>JAZGCZ010000092.1:0-19099 GCA_036477195.1 Anaerolineales bacterium
GCAAATCGGAAATTGGCGATCGTCAGCGCGACCAGCACGATCAGCACTGCTAGAATGGTGACGACCTGAATCCATAGCGGACGCTCCCCCATCAGGCCATTTCCCTTCTCCTGGAGGCGATAACATAAAGTTCGATCGCCAGCAAGATCATGATCAGCGTTCGCAGCAGAACGGGAAGGGCAAGCAGGTCAAATCGCCCTCGTGAAAGCAGGATCGGCCACTCAAGCAGCGCGACCAGTGCCAGGCTGACAGAGAACAAAGCCGCGCGCCGCATTGCCAGGCTCAGCAATACCAGAGGAATAAGATAGGCCAGCCACTGCGGGCTCCATCCCGGTGAGGCAAGGTAAACAAGGCATAAAAGCAATCCAAGCAGCGCGGTGGGAGCGCGCGGGTCGTCATCTCGGGCCCGAAATACGGTCCATGCGCCGATTCCAAGCGCAACCAATGCCGGGACCACCGTTGGCACGACGGCAGCATTACCTCTAGGCTCAGATGCCGCTCCTGGATCCAGGCGCTCCTCCAGGGCTCCAAATGTGCCGGTCCTATCATCATTTCCATCGATCAACGCCCACACAGTTTCCCACGATCCCTTCGAGGCTTGAGAGCGCAGCGAAGCGACAGCCATATCAGGCTCGGCCACGAAGAACGGAGCAAGTGAGACAACAAGAATCGCAGCGGTTAGGCCGGAGGATACGAGAATCTCTCGGGAAGGTTTGAACCGCCAGAAGAGAACCAGCGGGAGCAAAGGAAATACTTTGACGAGCGCACCAACACCAGCAGCAACGCCGGATAGATAAGGCCTGGACTGGTAAAAGGCCGACAACGCAAGCAGCAGGAAGAAGACCGCCATCGGATCGAACGTCCACCAGCCAAAGGCCGGGATGGCGAGAAAACCCATGTACACCCAGGCGACCATCGCTGCCTTCCGAGCATCCCAGAATTTCTTCGAAAGAGATCCAACCAGCCAGAGGTTTCCCAGGTCGAACGCCAGCATGAGGAGCGCCAGCAAATAGGCGTAACCATGCGGCGAGCCGCCTGATGCGCCGTGGATCCCGATGGAAAGAAAGGGAAATAATGGAGGAAACTCAACCCAGTGGCCAAGCCAGGGAAGTCCGGCTCCGAGAGTGGAGAATTCTGCCAGGTTAAAGAAATGAAGATAGTCGCCGTATCCGAGGATCGCATCGATTGGCAGCGCAGCAAGGGTGAGAAATCGAACCACGGCCAGGATTCCTAGCCGCAGTAAATCCTCTTGACGGTTCTCGGGCTCGCTCACGCCTATATCAGCATGCCGGGAAGTAGGAATGCGATCAGAAGGGAGGGGATCCAAATTGCGGCCGTGTACGGCAATAGGCGCGGCCGAACTTGTGAGAGCCACAATAATCCGGCGGCCATTGCGCCTAGCGCCAGCCTGAGGATGGCCAGTGGATCTTCCCAGCTCTCAACCGGTAGCGTCGCTACCACGGCCACATTCAACAGCACCAACCAGGCCACCAGGCTGGGCCAGCGGGGCCATTCACGCGCAGATTTCCACACCACTGCTAAAGCAATCAGGATTGCCGGTCCAACTGCCCAGATCATCACCATGATTTGCGATTCGAACAGTCCGAGGTGGCGCAGACCAGCGAATGGAATCAAGCTAGGCTTCGACAAGGAATAAGAGAATGGAGAAATCCCTTGCCATTGGGTGATCACCGCCGACCACGCGAAGTAAGGCAGGAAACTTCCTAAGGTAATAATGGCAGCTGTCTTGAGGTTCCGCTGCGTGAATTCATAGATCGCGACCGCCAGCGGGAAAACCAGGAACACTTCCTTCGTTAAGCCTGCAAGCGCGAACGTAGCCGCCGCCGTGCCGAATCTGCCTTGCTTGTGGAGCAAGATCCCAGCAATTGCCGCAAGCAATGCCAGCGGCTCGTTGAGATCGAATCGTATCCCGATCAAATAATTCAGGGAAAGCAGCAGGGCGAGGACCGCCCACACCGCTCCGGACTTTGCTCCAATTAGATCGGCATACACCCAGGCCGTGGCGCCTGCCACCAGGATATTTACCGCCAGCAGCGACCACGGAATTAGATCCGGTACTCCGAGTGCGAGAATTCTGGCCGCGACCGGATACGCGATCCGCAGATAACGGTAGGCGGGCCTATCGAGCGAATCGCTGTCACCCGCTCCGAAGGGATCCAGCGCGATGGCGTATGAAAATTGGCCGTCGTATCCGATCGCAAAAGCTTGGGCGAAGGGCACATCGTCTGGCTTTTCCAAGACGAAGGCCTTCGCGTTCCAGTCGTGGGTCCCTAGCACACCCACCGCCATGACGGTGTAGATGGCTACGATACCAAGGGCCAACAGCAGCGGTTCTCGACGAACGCCGGTGTTGAGCTCGCCTTCGCTAAAGCTTGGAATTGAACTCATTGAAGTGGACAATCAATTCGCTCCGGAATCTCAGGTCCCGGCCCTGCCATCCAGCGAGTAACTCGCGGTTCGGTTTCATCCACACTGCTCCTAGTTTGGGTCTGTGAATATTGTGGCTTGATCGTCGTCATATGCTGCCGTCCATCCTTCGCGCAGGAGCTCACGCGCGAGAGGCGAATCCGTCTCAATAAGAACGGTCCGAATGCCCCACTTGCCAAGGATCTCTTGCCATCCATCGTTGCCGCGCCAGACATCAAGGTATTCCTCAAGGATGACATCATCAAAGAGGTCTGTCCTCCCATCAACGAAGCTAAGGTATTGCGGGTACAAGCTCCATAGGACGTAACCACCCCAGTTGTAAGAGTTCAGCAGCGGGCCCTCCGGCTGGTTGTCGCGAAGGTACACAATCGCCTCAGCAGGCATTAATTTCGCAATCGTCTCCTTGTTGAACTGACTGGTAAGCGGCAGCGCTCCCTTGATTAGGACCGCGAACGCTATCAAAACCAGCAGGACCACATTCAGCGGGCGCGTGAATTGAGGCGGCAACTCCCCACCTTCGCTGCGGCGGGGAAGCCAGTGCTCCAGAATCGCACCGAGATGGCGACTGAGCACTGGAGCCGCCACGAGAGCAAAAATCGCGATGTTGCGGGCCGCCAGGAAACCCAGATACGCAAAGACACTGATATGAATCAGCTCAATCGCGGTCGGCCGCCGGGGAGAGATCGCCATGGCCCCCAACACAATGAGCAGCAACCAGAGAAAAGGCTGGACTTCTATCTGGTGGAAGTTCGGAGACTGCCACTCCTGGATAAAGTCTTGAAGCACTCCGATGGAAACTGTTCGGAACGGGTACGCGAGCATCTCCGCCCCAAAAGGGTTCACAAGAATGGCTGCGATGCTAGCCAGCCCCACCCCAATTAGCACCTTCAACTTTCCGATTCTTGGATCCCCCAAACCCGCGGCTTCGGACCCGATTTCATCGTTCGCTTCAGGATCTGCGGTCGCCCTCTGAGCTTTGAGCTCCGATTTCTCGTCACGAGCCGAAAACGCCCTCCGCCCGTCGAGCTCCGATATCTCCTCACTGTCAGAGGTCGCCCCCCGCGCTTCAAGTTCCGATCCCACCTCGAGTGACGCATCACCCCCCTCCGACGCCGCTTTTCGCCCCGTATTTTGTACGGCTATGCGCAGTCTAGGCAGCAGGACATCGACCAACGTGGCCAGGATCTCGAGCCCGATCAGCAGGATCGGGATCACGAAACCCCCATGCACATTCGCCCAGACTGCCGTAAGAACTGGAATCACCCAGATTACGCGGGATCTTTTCTGCCGGAATCTGGCCAATGCCCACAGCGTCACTGCCGTGAATAAAAAAGTGAAAATATGGGGCCGAGCCGACCAGTAGACCGCGGAAGCCGTGGCGGCAAGCAGCAAAACAAACGCACGCAGCAACGGCCCCTCTCGCATGGTTATCCAAACGGTGCCGAAGGTGGCGGCCACCGTAATTGCAGTCAGCAGATTGAGCCCAGGAAACCCCATCATTCGATAGGTCGCAATCAAAACAATTTGAGCCAGCCAGCCTGGATAAATCCACTCACTGCCAAGACGAGTGAGCGAAAACGGATCCGCCTTTAAGAGGCTGCCTTCGGAGAGCATCCAGTCCCCTGCTCGCAGATGCCAGTAGGTATCAGGCCCGATGGAAAATCGAAGCGCCATCGTGAAGATGGCCAAAATCGCGACCAGGGGAACGAGCTTGCGAAAGCTCATTGGGATAAGTACACCCCGAGTTGATCTGGACCTATCGGCTCTGAAAGAGCGTGGATGACGGTATACGGGCCGATTTCTGTGACCTCGAACTCGATCTCACGCTGAAGCAAGCTCTCGCTCAAGATCTGATTTAGTTCTGGGAAATGTGTGGTGATAAATGCCCGGGAGGGGCTTTGGGCGACGGCCTCTCCGTAGGGAGCGTACCGGTCATCGCGATCCGCATATCGAAAATCTTGATGATAGGGCAAGCTGGGGGTAAAGATGAGCTGCTCGCCTGAGAGAAATGCCAGCGGGTAGGCCACCCAATAATTTGTGTACCCAGTCGACTCCCCTTCGGCATCCAGAAACTTGATCAGCTCAGGAAGATAGGAGTGATCCACTTGTGCGATCGAGTCGAATTGCGTGGTAATTCCCGGAGGGTTTGTGCGCGCAGTTTGAGCGCTTCCCCACAGATTAAAGATCAGTACCAAGCCCAGTGCGGAATAGGCCCACTTGCCGACTCGAGGGGTGAGCAGCGTGGTAAATAATTCGCCTGCGATCAATGCCAACGGCACTGCAAGTGGAAGAAAGTAGCGTCCTGAAGGGTCTGCGCCGAAGGAGGTCAGCAGAAATCCAGCCACCATCGTGGCCATGACACCAAATAACAGCCATCTTCCGGTGCGAGCTTCATCCTGCACCTTGAGCCTGGTCACTCCATACGCGATGACCGCCAGCCAAAAGATCAAAGCCAGGGGAGCGAGCGGCGCAGCGATCAGCTCTGCCGACCACGGCGGTCGCAATCCGAAGACGACGGTAGGACCAAAAAGCAGCAAATTTACCAGATGCTGCAAGATAGACGAGAGACCGCCGGAGGAGGCACCCGAGATCGCACCTCCGAGCAGCTCTGTCAGGAACGGACCGAAACCTTGTGCAGCCCCCTCCAAGATCCAGGGAAGCGCACCCAGCAGGAAGGCCGAGACTGCAATGACAAGCTTTAATTTATTGGGCCAGAGCTTGCGAAACACCAAGAAGCCTGCCGGAATCGTGAAAATTAGGGTCAGACCGAAGGCCCAGAACCCGAGCCCGGCAAGAAATCCCCAGAGAGCAGAGCCTTTCCCCTGGCGCCACACTCTGAGCGCCAACAACATCAGCAAATTACCAATCAGCAGCGCCTCGCCATATCCTCCAAGCGAGACGGTGGTGTAAAGCATTACGTTGACCGAGGGGACCGCAAGGAGTGCGGCTGCAACCCATGCGACCCACGCGCTGCGGAAAATGGACCACCCGAGGGCGGCGGTGGTCAGGATGGTTGCACCATACAGGAGCGCCTGAACCAACCGGATCACCCATACCGCCTCGCCCAGCAGCGCGAACCCCAGTGCCACGAGACTGGCGTCGAGACTACCCATATAGGCTTGTCCGTAGAAAAAAACCGGCCATTGGCCGTTCAAGATGTGGCGGGCCATCAGGCCTACGATCGCTTCATCTGAATTGAATGGAAATGCGCCCGAGGCCACAAAGGCTAGCTTCAGGGCCAATCCGGCCATCGCGATCAGGATTGCCCCGATCCAGTACCTTTCGGTCAGCTTTTGGGCTAGTACTGGCAACTGTATAATCCGCCCGTGCTGCGCAACCCCGTGCGTTGGGCCAAGATCCTCATTCCGCTCCTTGCTTTTGGAGTCCGATTGGTTCCAGGCCCTCGCACCATCGACGACGCCTACATCACCTTCCGTTACGCTCGCAACCTGCTTGATGGTCATGGGCTTGTGTTCAACCCGGGCGAGGCGGTTCTTGGTACCACAACTCCCTTATTCGCTCTGCTATTGGGCGCTCTCGGACTTCCACTTGGAGGTTCTGAGGCGCCATTTCCGGTGATTACGCTACTTGTGAGCGCTACCGCCGACGCAATTACCGCATTGCTCCTCATTCGCATGGGGCGCAGGCTCGGTTCGACATCGGCGGGTATTGCGACAGCGCTCATCTGGGCCATCCACCCCTGGTCCGTGACATTCGCCATTGGAGGAATGGAAACCAGTCTGTTCATTGCCCTATTGAGCGCCACATTCTACTTACATTTGACCGGGCAACCAATTCTGGCTGCTGGTATAGGCGGCCTAGCGCTCCTTACCCGCCCCGACGCGTTAATATTCCTATTGCCCATCTTCATCGACAGAGCACTTATCACGATCAGGAGACAAGAAAATACTCGCGGGGTCGGATGGCAAGAAGCCGCAGCTTTCGGCGTTCCAGTAGGACTATGGATAGTGTTTAGCACCCTGACCTATGACTCGCCCATTCCTAATTCCGTTTTCGCGAAAGCCGTAGCCTACGAGCTTCCTCCTAGCGCAGGACTGGTACGGTTGCTGCAGCACTTTGCCACACCCTTTATTTGGCACGAAATCATCGGCTCTGTGTGGATCGCAGTCGGTTTAATCCTTTATCCGACTTTATTTGCACTTGGCGCTCTTTTTGCCCTCCGCACCACAACGCGCGCCTGGCCCCTTTTTGTCTACCCATTGATCTATCTTTTAGCTTATTCAATCGCAAACCCTCTTCTCTTTCGCTGGTACTTGGTCCCGCCGATGCCTCTCTATATGCTCGGGATCTTCCTGGGCGGGGCCCGTCTTTCTCGAGACCTCAAACACTGGTTCCCGCTCGCGATGCTGATGCTGCTGGGGCTCATCGGATCTCTTTCGGCGTGGACCCTGCGCCCCGATCATGGACCAACCAGGCCGGCTCCCGAAATGGCCTTCATTCGGCTCGAGCTGCTCTACGAGCAAGCTGCACAAGAGCTCTCAGACCATATTCAGCTCGGAGAGGTGGTCGCAGCGGCCGACATCGGGACACTCGGATATCATGCGCCTGGCGAGATATTCGATCTACTGGGCTTGATATCTCCGGAGGCCTCAAACTACTACCCCTTACCGGCATCCGCTTACGCCATCAATTACGCCGTTCCTTCGCAACTGGTGGCCGATGTGCGGCCGGAGTTCATCGTTATTCTTGAGGTATACGGTCGAAACACCCTCCTCCAAGATGAGCAATTTGCGTTGGACTATGAGCTGCTATCTGAACTAAAAACAGATATCTATGGCAGCGACGGACTCCTAATATTCAAGAGAACCGACCCGGGCTGACTTATCTTCGTCTCCCAGGGTTCTCACGTAGTGGGTGAAATTTGTACTGTGCCCTCCGGGACAGAATCAAAAAGGGACTGCCCATTGGGACAGTCCCTTTACTCTCGGTTGTTTGCGAAAAGTGAACGACGGAGCGTTTTATTCGCGCAAATAATCCGCGAGCACGCGTCGGTGGGATGGGTGGCGCAGACGACTCAAGGCCTGCGCTTCAATCTGCCGCACACGTTCTCGAGTGACACCCATCTTTCTGCCAACCTCCTCCAGCGTATAGCTCTGCCCATCGTGCAGGCCGTAGCGTAACTGGAGAATTCGAACCTCTCTTGGAGGCAGGGAGTGCAGAACATCCCGAAGCTGTTCTTTCAGCAGGCTGTGAGTAACAATCTCAGTTGGCGCTGGTGAATCCACATCCTGAATAAAGTCTGAAAGGATCGAGTCTTCCTCCTCGTCCGTAGGAGTTTCGAGAGAGATTGGACGCCGCGCGACCTGGATCATATTTTCGACCTTCTTCGGGGTCACATTAAGAGACTCCGCCAACTCCTCAGTAGTTGGATCTCTTCCGAGCATTTGGGTCAGTTGGTGGGAGGTTCGGAGGAGGCGGTTGATCTGATCCCCCATGTGAACCGGAACCCGAATGGTCCGACCTTGATCGGCGATCGCTCGAGTGACTGCCTGACGGATCCACCATGTAGCGTAGGTCGAGAATTTGTGGCCCCGTCGGTAATCAAACTTCTTTGCGGCTCGAATTAGACCGATATTCCCCTCCTGGATCAAATCCAGGAATGGCACCCCGCGTCCCATGTACTTCTTGGCAACGCTAATCACCAAGCGCGAATTGGCGGTGATGAGGTGCTCTCTTGCCGCCCATCCATCTTCAATGAACAATCGGAGGCTCGCACGATTCACCTCGCCCCCAGCCATAGCCTCCCTCGCCTTCCGCCCGCGTTCGATTCTCTTGGACAGAGAAACTTCCTGCTCTGCAGTCAGCAAGGGTACTCGGCCGACTTCCTTTAGATAGAGGCCGACGCTGTCATCGGCATCGATCTGGGCCAGATCGTTCTTGTCCTTTTCCCGAAGTTTTTCTAATTCGGTGAGTTCCTCATCCCGAGCGTCATCCTCATCGGGAGCTTCGTCCAGATAATTGATATTCGCCCTCAGGAGCGCAGCATAGACTTCTTCGAGCTGATCCAAATCTCGCTCGGCGTCAGGGAAGGCCGCCAGGATGTCGTCGCCTGTGACGTAGCCTCGCGCCTTTCCCATTTCGAGCAGCTGCTCCAGAATGGGGTTTGCTTCTGTCCCCTCCTCGGGAACAGAATATCTTGATTTTCTCTTATGATTCGTTCGCTTAGCCAACTCCGACTTTTTCTCCTTCCTCCAGATTTACACCACTACAGCTTATAAAAAAACTGGCCGCGAATCAACACTCAGTTTTTGCATTTATGTCGCGAGCGCCCTGTAGCTCCCCGCTTCCGGAGTGGAATGCGGCCTCTCGAGCGTATTTATAATCGTGACTAGACCCAAAACCTCGCCCAGCCCCAAGCTGCTCATGATTAATATCCCATCGATTCTTGGCGAGATAACGTAGCGGGAGCTCCCCGTCGGTGTCTCGCGCCCCACGCTGAATTCCAATTGGCTACCATTCGCCAAGAGCATCTGTACACGATATTCCGGAGCAATTAGCCCAAATTCCTCCAGGTTCTCAATGTCGAAGAGCTGTGCCTGAGGGCTGGGAGAAGACAGCCAGCTTGCTGCTCGTTCCACCCTAGCGGCATCCGTTGGCCCCTCGTCTGGACCAATCATCTTCCAGAGATCCTCCGCGCTGCGTTCAAATTTAAGGACCCGGCCCGCAGCTCGGTCTTCGACCGTGATAGCCACGATTTCGTCAGTAGATACAGCCCAAAGAGACTGTGGAGCAGGCGTAGGCTCCAGTGCGACTCCGGGTTCCTCAGTCTGGTTGAGAACTAGAGCAAGGATGACGGTGACTGCAAGGACCCCGATCGCGATCCAGGTGTTCCGACGGATCATGTGCCTCCGGCGACTGCAAGGACCCCGATCGCGAAACAAGTGTTCCGACGGATCATGTGCCTCCGGCGACTGCAAGGTTCCCGATCGCGAAACAAGTGTTCCCGCGGATCATTGGTGTCTCCGGCGCCTCCACCACACCCCCCCTCCCGCAAGGAGAATGGCCCCGGGTATGATCACCAGTGAGAAAATGCTGATGATCAGTACGGTCGTCATCGTGGCGGGAACGACCTGACGCTGCGTCCGCTCCCTGGGCGTAATGTCGATCAGATTATCAAGCTTTGCTGCCCAGTCCACACTATTTATTATCAAATCGCTATTGCCTCCGGCAAAGAACCCGCCGTTAGTGGCGAAATCCGCATCTCCAACAACCACTATCCGTGCGCCCGTTGAACTGTCGTCCAGCGCGACCGCTAAAGCCAGCGGCCCTGCGGCCTCCGTGTCCTCGTTGAGTTCCATCGATCCCCCTTCGATCACTGATGCAAAGTTTGTTTCACCCCAGGATCGGGCACTCGTGAGAACCAGCTCGGAGGCTGCTGTCGCGGCATCTTCGATAGCGATGCTTCGAGCGGACGGAAACTGAGTGAGCAATGTTTGGACCCTCTCGGTTATCGGATGGTTTCCATAGTCGGCCGACAACCCAACATATTCGTGCATGGAGGCCAGATCGACAACGAAGTCATTCCGTGCGTAAACGCCCCACTCGTCCCGCAGATAGGAGTTCAATGTGTCCTGGTCCGCGTCCAGCTCCGTAACCGGGCTGGGTTCCATAAGCGCCACGAGTGCGCCTCCTGACTTGAGGTACTCATCAATCAGGTTAATTTCTAGGTCGGATAACGCTCGAGCTGGAGCAGCGACCACGAGCGCGGCCGCGTCGGCCGGAATCGCCGGCTCCACCACCAAGTTGAGCGCTTCGACTCCGTAGCTTTTCGATTCCAAAGCTTGCACCAAATGGACCAGGCCGCTTTCTCCTGGATCGTCTAGCTGATGTTCCCCATGGCCGGTTAGAAAGTAGACGGTTCGGTTCTCCGGATTGCTGAGGCGAACGATGGCAGACGTAATTGCGATCTCGCTTGGAATTTCGATCACGTGCTGTCTGTCTCCGAGTACCATTGCTATGGAACCGTCGCGGGTGATTCCATAAATATCTGCGGCCAGCGGGTTCGCTCGAGGATCGATAAATTCATAGCTAACCAGCCCGTCGCTCTTACTGGCATACTCATCGAGAATAGGCCGTATCAGATCGCGAGAGCCTGATCGATCGGGCGTGTAGAAGCCTATGATGGAGACCGGATCTGTCAATTCGGAGAGCAGCAGGACGGTTTCCGCCTGTAGTGAGCGATTCTTATCTTCAGTCAGATCGATTCGTTGAGGATGATTTATTGCTAGCACATTGACCACCACCAAAACTCCAACAAAGGCACCACCCTGAATTAGTGCGTTGCTTCCAAATCGCGCCTGACGTCCCCCGATTAGCCGCCGGATGCGCCTCCGGTCCACGGCGATTCCGACTCCTAGCGCCAAGATACTTATTGCGATCGCTATTTGTGCCCAGAGAGTGACCGAGCGCTCGAAGAGGATGATAAGCCCCGCAACGGCTAACGACCCTATTCCGATCGTTAAGCTAATTAGGGCGAGCTTCGAGCGCTCAAGGTTCATCGCCATCGCCTACTCTCCACCACCTGGCTGGCAAGGAAGAGCGCCAGCGCCGTTAGGCTGAAATAAAAGACCAGGTCGGTGAGATCTAGTACGCCCTGATACAAATTGTCGTAATAGTGATTGAGGAGGCCTAGATAAGCGGCAGCCTGACTGAACGCGCTTGAGCCAGCCCGGATGCCTCCAATGATCCAGAGTCCCATTGTGATCCCGATGCCAGCCACATAAGCTGCGGCTTGGCTTGCAAAGAGGCTGGAGGCAAAGACGCCGATGGCCAGCATCGCAGCAATCAGGGCAACCAGCCCGACATAGGCAGACAATAAGGTGCCTTGGTCGATCCCCGGTATGGTGAACTGATTGATCACGATCGGATATACAAATGTACCTGCGAGTATCACCAGCAGAAATCCCAGCGAACCAAGCCACTTCCCAACCACGACCTCCCAATCGCGAACTGGGGCCGTCAGTAGCAGCTCGAGCGTGCCGGCCCGCTGCTCTTCCGCCAGCAGTCGCATAGTAAAAGCGGGCGTTACAAAGATCAGCACGAAAATTAGCGGTTGGAGCACCATCCGACCATCAGGGGACATCTGGCCAGTGGGAAGCCCAAAGCCGATGTTTAGAACGAAGATGCCACTCAGCACAAGAAAAATGATGGCCGCTCCCGCGTACGCGATCGGAGATATGAAAAATCGACGAAATTCTCGAGCCGCGATGATCGCCACGCTTCGCATGCCTTACTCGCTGACTTCCCGATCGTTCTCTTCCTGCGTCAGCTGCAGGAAGACGCTTTCGAGGCTTACCTTCGATGCGCGCAATTCGAGCAAATCCATTTCAGCATTAACGATGGTTCGGGCTAGCAGCGGCCGAATATCCTTGCCGGGCGGCCCGGAGACTTCCACTCCCCCCTCGACCCCCACCACCTCCTCGAGTTCAGCTACCGTACTGAGCAGCTTGGCGAGCGTTTTTGGATCACTCGAGGTTCGGATAAAAATACGCTCGGCTCCGGCCAGCTGAGCTTGCAGGTTATTCGGAGTGTCATCCGCCAAGATCTTTCCCTTATTGATGATCAGCACCCTATCACAAACCTGCTGCGCTTCCGACAGGATATGGGTTGAGAGCATAACGGTGCGCTCCGATCCCACCTTGCGAATGAGATCTCGAACTTCGATGATCTGAGCTGGATCCAGGCCTATGGTCGGCTCATCCAAAATGAGAACCTCGGGGCGGTGAAGGAGGGCTTGCGCCAGCCCGAGGCGCTGCCGCAGACCTTTGGAGAGATTGCCAGCGTAGCTTTCTGCTCGATCATGCAGCCCGACTTCCGTCAGCACCTCCGCAACCCGCTCTTCCAGATCCGGAACGCGGCGGAGAGATCCCATAAAGGTCAAGTATTCGGTGGCCGACATCTCCGGATACAGAGGGACCGTCTCTGGCATATATCCCACTCTCCGGCGCACCTCAATTGACTCCTCGATTACATCAAACCCAGCGACCTCCGCGCTCCCAGCCGAAGGAGGCATATAGCCCGTCAGGATGCGCATCGTGGTGGTTTTCCCCGCACCGTTTGGACCGAGGAATCCAAGGATCTCCCCCTTATGGGCCTGGAAAGAGATTTCGTTAAGGGCCTGGAAGTTGCCGTAGTACTTAGAGAGATTCTTGGCTCGAATCAATGGTGTGAGACAAAAAATAACCCGGCGCTACCGCGGGAGGGATATGCTCGCTCGGAAGATCCGGGGTTGGGGATGAGTTTCCCGGTCAGAACTATATCGAATCTCGCTCCGGCAAGTCAATATTGATTCGTTGTTCTCATTGAATCCTTAAGGTTTTCAGCGGGCTTGTACAAGGCTTCCTTGACAGCGTATGTGCCAACTTGTACAATCGCCCAGCTTCCCCCAAGGAGATCATATATCTATGGAAGGAATACTTGCATTCATGCAAGAGCTCCGCCTGTTTGAGCGGATTGCCTTGTACACCGTACTGGGCATCGCAGTAATCGGGCTGTTGTACGCGCTTTTCCTGCGGGTCCAGGTGCTCCGCGAGCCCAAAGGCTCAGCCAAGATGCAGGAGGTGTGGAACGCGATTCGAATTGGCGCCGATACTTATCTTCGTCGACAACTTCGTACGATCCTTCCATTCATCGCAGTACTGACCGCGATACTCTTCCTTTCCGTTTACATCGTTCCTCCCACACCTGAAGCGCAAGAGCGGTTTAGCGGTTTGAACGATAGCCAGCTGCAACTAGCCATCGGGCTCGGACGTTCCCTCGCATTTGTGATGGGCGCACTGTTCAGCCTTTCCGTAGGCCAAATCGGCATGCGTATGGCGGTGCAGGCCAATGTGCGCGTGGCGGATGCTTCCCGCCGATCTTTCGGCGAGTCGCTGAAGATAGCTTACCGGGCTGGCACCGTCACCGGCATGCTGACAGACGGTCTGGGATTGCTGGGAGGCACCATGATCGTCATTATTTTTGGTATCGCCTCTCCGGATGTGCTGCTCGGCTTCGGGTTCGGGGGAACCTTAGTAGCCCTTTTTATGCGAGTGGGCGGTGGCATTTTCACGAAGGCCGCAGACGTCGGTGCCGATCTCGTCGGCAAGGTGGAGGCGGGCATTCCAGAAGACGACCCGCGCAATCCAGCGGTTGTGGCGGATCTGGTGGGCGACAACGTCGGCGATTGCGCAGGTATGGCGGCCGATATCTTCGAATCATATGAGGTTACGATCGTCGCCGGGCTGATCCTAGGGATCGCGCTCTGGCATGTGACCGGGAATTTTGAGTGGATTATCTACCCGCTCCTGGTGCGGGGCATCGGCGTGATGTCCTCAATTATTGGAACGTACGCGGTGCGCGGCGGAGCCGGGAAGAGTGGAGACGCAATGCGAGCCATCTTCACTGGATATCTGACCTCCGCCGCAATCTCCGTCGTCTTATTTGGCGTGCTTGCTTACCTCTACATGCAGGATGTACCGGGGGGCTGGTGGAGACCTTTCCTAGCCACAACGATCGGTGTGTTGCTCGCGATATCCATTGATCGACTCACCGAGTACTTCACCAGCAGTCATGGCGCTCCGGTCCAGGGGATTCGTAAATCTACCACCACGGGTCCAGCAACCACCATACTTTCCGGAATTGCAGTCGGCTATGAGTCGACCGTATGGTCGATGCTGGTTATTGCAATCACCATATTCTCCTCAATCCTCATCTTTGGAACCATCCCCGGAATTCCACCGGGTCAATCCATCACCTTCATCCTCTACGGAGTCGCGATGACTGGGATTGGAATGCTCACGCTAACCGGGAACAATGTCGCCATGGACTCCTACGGACCGATCGCAGATAACGCGAACGGAATTGGTGAAATGGCCTGGCAGGATGCCGACGATCCCGAGACACTTCAGGCCAAGCAGATCATGGCTGATCTGGATGCGGTGGGAAATACGACGAAGGCCATAACAAAAGGTGTCGCCATTGGATCGGCGGTGATCGCAGCGGTAGCGCTATTTGGTTCGTACCTCATTGATGTGAGCCGAGCGCAGGAAGTCATCGGAATTCCACTTGCAGATCAGATCCAATCCGTTGGGATCCGGATCGATGCGCCGCTGGTGTTTGTCGGAATGATGGTAGGAGCCTCTGTGCCCTGGCTGTTTTCTTCTTTTGCGATCAACTCGGTGAGCCGCGCAGCTTCCCTGATCGTCGAAGAAGTGCGCAGGCAGTTCGCTCTCGGTGTGTTGGAAGGCAAAGTAGAGCCGGATTATTCGCAGCCGGTCGCAATCTCGACCACCGCCGCTCAAAAGGAACTGCTCCCGCTCGCCATACTTGGAGTAATCACTCCGATTGTGGTTGGATTGGTGTTGGGGGTAGAGGCGCTGGGCGGATTCCTGGCCGGCATCATCATTTCAGGACAGCTGCTAGCGGTTTTCATGAATACTGCCGGCGGCGCCTGGGACAACGCCAAGAAAACCATTGAAGATGAGTCCTCCGACCCGGCGAAAGGCACCGGTAAGGGATCAGAACGACACTTCGCCTCGGTGGTAGGTGATACCGTCGGCGATCCAATGAAGGACACTGCTGGGCCCGCATTAAACCCCATGATCAAGGTGGCGAATCTGGTTGCCGTAATCATCGCCCCGATCGTTGTTCAATACTCAGATCTTGGAATTGTCGGCTGGCTGCTGGTAGGAGCCCTCATGGCGTCCTTGATCTGGGCCATCTCTCAGAGTAAACGCCCGGCGCCGGAGATCAAGCTTATGGAGGCACCCGCGGGCGACTAGACCGCATGCGGCCGCCCAGGGGCAACTGAAAACCGCAGGCGGCGACTTCGACTTCGAATGGCGCAAGCCATTCCCCCAACCTCTTGCGCGATATCGTTAGTCCCTATTTTTTCGATTGAATTGAATCTTAGGTTCGAAGTGCTCAAATGAGCATCGAAAGGTCGCCGAAAGGGCAATGTCTTGCGGATTGCCGCCTTCTGAGTCATACTGACCTAAAGAGGCTTCTGAGTGCCCGAAACATCTTTACGCGCCTATGGCAGGGAGATCGACGAGCTTATCGAACGGGAACGGCTCGATGAGGCCATCGCGCACTGTCGGTACATCCTCCAAACCTACCCCAAACACCTTGAAACTTACCGTCATTTAGGCAAAGCCTACCTGGAAGCCAAGCGGTATGGTGACGCAGCTGACATTTTCCAGCGTGTTCTGTCGGCCGTCCCGGATGACTTTGTATCGCATGTCGGTATGGCTATCGTCCGTGAGGATGAAGGCAATCTCGACGCAGCGATCTGGCATATGGAGCGGGCCTTTGAGACCAACCCCTCTAACCCAGCTATTCAGCAGGAGATGAAGCGGCTGATCAGCCGGCGCGACGGCCTCGAACCACACAAAGTCCGTCTCACCAGGGGTGCGTTGGCTCGGATGTACGCGCATGGTGAACTGTTCGCCCAGGCGATTACCGAGTTGCGATCCGCACTTCAGGAAGACGCCGAAAGACCAGATCTTCAGGTTCTGCTGGCCCGCATGTACTGGCAAACGGATCAACGAGGTGACGCGATTTCGGTGTCTAATCAGATCCTCGAGAAGCTGCCGTATTGCGCAGAGGCCAATCGGATTTTGGCCGCAAATCTACAAGCAAGCGACCGCGTGGAAGAGGCGGCCGTTTATCACCGTCGCCTGGCCAATCTGGATCCGTACGCAGCCTTCATTGAATCGGCCTTATCGGACGCAAATGGCGTCGAGGAAACCGCGGTCAGCCTAGAGAAGCTAGATTGGGTCGCTGGCGAACCGCTTCCCTCTGCAGCTCCAGGACAGCCGGGGTGGGCCGCCACCCTGGGGATGGAGATGCAGGAGGAGGCGAGGGACGAATCGCCCGAAGCTGCCAAGCCAGCCCAAACAGGGCCGCTGCCATCGTGGTTAGAGCCCGGAGAGCCACCTCCGTTTGAAGCCGCTGCAGAAAAAGAACTCAGAGAAGAAATGGAGAACCAGGCCGCCGGTGACTCCGGTAGCTCGCCAGGGGCAGGATTCCTCGATGATCTGGGACCGGAGACCTCGGATGAAACAGGACCAGACGTTACTGATGGCTCCGGGGGATTGCCAGAGGCAGGAATCCTCGATGACTTGGAAGCTGAGACCCCAGATGACGAGGATTTCAGCGAAGCTGAGCCAGTAAAGGAAGATTCCGAGCTTCCAGAGTTTGCGGCCGCGGCGGCCGGGATCGCAGATGGCGTTCTCGCCTCTGAAGATAAAGCAGAAACGGAAGATTCCGAGGCGGATGTAGACCAGGCTGCTATTGTGGCAGGAATGTTCGATCAAGCTGAAAGTGCGGAAACATCCGATATCGGTCTCGCTGAGGCCGAATTTGGCGCGACCGAAGATGAGCCATCGGGCGATGTCGAATCGCCACCCATCGGCGAGGATGTGGCGGCAGAGGGACCCGAGCCTGATGGTTCACCTGGAGGCGAAATTCCCGATTGGATGCAGGAAGCGGGCTGGGGCGAATCCAAAGGTGAATTCAAGGACGCGCCAGTTTCCTTCTCCGAGCGTGAGTTGGAGTCGCTTGATGCAGGAGAAATTCCAGCTGAAAGCCCCGAGGAGGATGATGTTGAACTCACTCCTGCAGAGCTGCCAGATTGGATCCATGACATCGCGCCAGAAGAAGTCGAGGGCGGTTCCGATAGCGTAGGAGATGAAAGCTTGCCGAGCTGGATCGGTGCTGAAGCGCCATCCGCTGATGGGCCCGAAGCCCCATCAGCTGCGGAAATCGAAGATAGTGGCGAAGCTAAGGCTTCAGTGCCCGCGTCTGAATCGGACACAGGCAAAATACCAACATGGATCAGTGACGAGCCGCCGGGGGCAACAGAAACGATCGTTACCTGGTTGGAGGATCGTGGTCCGGATTCAGATGAGGGAGATGCCGGTGCGAGCGAAGACCTTCCCGACTGGATGAGAGACACAGGGCCGCTAGATGATTTGCCTGATTCCGGCCTGGTTGAGGCGCAGCAGGCCGATGTCCCGGTTGAAATGCAGCAGGATGAAACTCCTTCGGCCGATGTCCCAATTGAAGCGCAGCAGGATGAAACTCCTTCGGCCGATGTTCCAGTTGAAGCGCCGCAGGTTGAAATTCCTTCCGCCGATGTCCCAGTTGAAGCGCAGCAGGATGAAACTCCTTCGGCCGATGTTCCAGTTGAAGCGCCGCAGGTTGAAACTCCTTCCGCCGATGTCCCAATGCAGGAGTCTGATGAAGCGGTGACCCCTGCCGAGCTCCCGACTGTTAGCGAATTGCCGGAAGAGCACATCAGTGATGCGCCATCGTCGGAGAGCTGGCTATCGGCTGTGGCCGCTGCAGCCGCTGAAGAGGAAGCAAGTCCTTCAAGTACGGATGGAGATTCAGGAGAGGCTCCGGATAGGCTCTCTGAAGAGATGAGGGGCTCCGAAGATCCCGCATCAGGCGATGAAGTTCCTGGACTGGGCTCAGCCGCCGACGAATTAGAAGCCTCTGAAACGGAGATAGTTGAGGAGATTCGAGCTTCCGAACAGGAGATCGAGGGGATCGCCCCCACTGCCGAACCGAGTGGAAGTTCGCCGGCGCCGGACTGGTTAAAAGAAATCGGTACGCTACCCGAACAGCCAACGTCGACAGACTCGGCCGATTGGCTCGAGGGCCTTGAGATTGATGGAGAAGAGTCTGCAGCTGAACCGGCGACAGCGACTCCTGAATGGCTGAAAGGACTTGCCGAAGAGGGAGCCGAAGGGGACGAGAGCGGCGCTTCGCCTGCGGCCGATTGGCTTAGAGAGATTGGCGAACCCGGGAGTGTTAGCGAAGAACAAGCAGTCGATTCGCCTGAGCATGCTGATCAGGTCGAAGCGGAAACAGGTAGCGGAGCACCCGATTGGCTCCAGGGGGTTGATTCGGCCGCGGACGAAGAAGCGCAGGATGCGACGCTAGAGGCCGATGATTTTGAGGTTGAAACTCCCCGAGCTCCGGTTGAGGAAGACGATGAAGTCATGGATTGGCTGCAGGATCTGGCCGCCAAACAAGCCGAGGCGCCAGACGATGAGGAGCTCGAAGCAGCTGCACGCGTAGAGTCAGCCGCGCCAGTTCTTGAAGATCGTGATATTCCAGACGCTCCGGAAGAAGGATTGGAGTGGCTTGAACAGTTGGCGGATCAGCGCGGGATGGATGTAGATGTCAGCGTCCCCGATCAGACACCCCCCAGCCCCGAACCCGAGCCGGAGCCAGAATCCGATACGGTTCCCGGCTGGCTGGGGCGAATGGCAACCCAGCCGATTCCCAAGGTCGATATGGAAGCGCTCGAAGCCGCCGCGCGCGATGAAGGAGTAAGCCCGGATGCGGAAACGATAGACGCACAGGCGGCTGACATCCAGGCTCAACTAGACCAAGTTTCTGTCGAGCGAGAAGCGGATGTTGAAGTGCCTGATGGATCAACGGAAGTCGCACCTGACGACGTCACAATCGAAGCGCGCGCTAGTGATCTGCAGGCCGAGATTGAGCGAGAGGCAGAACCGGTCGAGCCAGTCGCCGCCTCAAGTGAGGGCGATTCCGCAGATGAGATCCCTGATTGGCTGATCTCGGCCGCCGAACAGGCCGAGCCCGCACCGTCGGGGTTACCTGCGGAGTTTGTGGA
>JAZGCZ010000093.1:0-3057 GCA_036477195.1 Anaerolineales bacterium
TTCAATAACCCCAATCCGCTTTGGCACGATGAGCACGCAAGCGAGGTCAACGATGTCATCGTGAGTCAGATCAATCCCTCCATAGCGGTTCACGGAGGACACGTCACTCTGATGGACGTTCAAGACAACGTGGCCTACGTAAATATGGGTGGGGGCTGTCAGGGATGCGGTCTTGCCAGCGTAACGCTCCGGCAAGGCGTGGAGAAGATGATTATTGAGGCCGTACCGTACGTAAATAGTCTGGTCGATACCACCGATCACTCGCTCGGCGTCAACCCCTATTTCCAACGGCAAACCGGTGGCGAATCCCCGCTCGCCTAAATGTCCCGCACGTTTATCGGCCATTCCTTCGTACGATGGAGGGATATTGTTCGATATCGTCGCGGCCCCAAACTCCGGCTGATCCCTCAGAAGAATCCAGACCGGTCGGCACAGTTTCCTCCTATAATCGGAGTAATGTAGGCCCCTGGAGATTCTATGAACGAGATCAGCAGTGATGAACTCAAGGCCAAACTCGACCGAGGTGACGATTTCAGACTCGTGATGACTTTGGGGGATCTGGCTTTCCAAGGCAAGCACATCCCCGGCTCTATCGACTTGCATGAGCCCGCAACCTTGTTGGCGGAACTCGACTCAGAGGAAGATATCGTGGTCTATTGCTCAGACCGGCTGTGCCCGGCCAGCATGATGGCCTACAACTACCTCGAGGATCAAGGCTACAAGCACATACGGCGATTCTCCGGCGGATTGACAGAGTGGGAGGCGGCGGGTTACCCGCTGCAGGGTGCTCTCGTCGAAGAGAACTAACCCCCGTCTAGACATCAATCTGATCTTGCCGGCGGCCGCGGCGGTTTACTCTGTCACTGGGGTGCGACGTTTCCGCTACGACTTATGGGCTTATGATTTGTGAGCAATCCAGAGGAGGAGATTTTGATGAGAGGTGGAAGTGGTTCGGGTATGATATGGCGCATCGCGTTCTCGATCATTAGCTCCATGATCTGGCTGATCTTCATCGTGGCCTGGGTCGGATTTGGATGGAATGATTTCGAGACGGGCGAGAACATCGCCGTACTATGCATCTCATCGGTGGTGTGGATGGGATTGAATGGCCTAGTTTGGGCCATCTGGCCAAGCGGATCCAAGGACTCGGAGGAAGCCAACTAGCAGGACATAGACGTACTCACTGAACCTGACTTCAGAAAATAAAAGCGAGCCGAGATCATTCGGCTCGCTTTTGCTGTTGGAAACTTGATCAACTTGCGCTTGATGCTGTATGCTCCGCGCCTTTGGCGGCCATTTCTCGGGCGGTCTTCCCTATATATCCGAGGTGCGTATGGTCGAATGAATCGGAGTACTTAAGCCCATAGCCAAACACCCGGTCTAGGCTCGAGTGCGCGAGCATGATGACCCCGACCAACTGCAGAATCTGAATTCCGCCCAGGGCGCCAAGCAAGTAGAAGGCGACTGCAATTCCCTTGTGGTGTGTCAGGTCGTAAGTCGTGGCTCCAATGCGGGGGCCGCCGAAGTATCCCAGAGCGCCTAGGTCTGGCGCAAGAAACAAGATTAACAATAGCCACCAAGCGTATTCAAGCTGGGCGAAGAGGTAAACAGCCAAAAGGAATAGTGCCAATTCCTCGAGCTTTATGAGGTTTTTCACGTAGGCCGCCTTTACACATTCGGAAGCGAATTAGAAATCTAGCGCTCCGCTTCAAAGATTATTTTGATCCGAGTGAGGTTGGTCTCAAGCGATTTGCGGGTTGATAACGATGCCGCATTCCAGATCGAGCGTGAACATCGCTCCTTAGGATACCCCTCTTATTGTTGAGGCCAGGAGCCAATTTCCTTTGCGGTCATTCCATCCCTCACTCGTTGCGATTGAGGCACCTGATGAGCCAGTCAGCAGGTTGAGCTGAAAGATCTCCGCTTCTTGAACGCCTATCGCCAGGTGCGCGGCACTCTCAAGCTACAATTGAGAATATACTGCGTTAGGGTACGCGCACATTATGGCTACCGAATCCAACAGCGGTTCCGTGGAACCGTATCGAACACTACGCAAGCTCTGGACGGGAACGACGGAAGAGCGACCCTGCTCCCATGTCGATCTCATGCAGGAGGTCACTCCGAGCAACACGGAAGTATGCGCCGAATGCGTAGAGCTGGGTGATGATTGGCTGCACCTACGAGTCTGTTTGATTTGCGGATATGTTGGATGTTGCGACCTGGCAAAAAACCATCACATGCGCAATCACCATGAAGAGACCGGGCATCCGTTGATTCAGTCTTTCCAGGCCACAGAGGATTGGATCTGGTGCTATGTGGATGAGGCCGTTCTTGCACCTCCCGAGTGGTTGGGAGCTCTCTCCAGATTTAGAACCAAGTGACTGAAGCCGGTTCGCCCCGATCCATCCCCGAAGAATACGCCGCAAAAATGAAAGCGGCACGCACCACCGACAGCATGCGCGGCGAACGCCGGCTTGTTTCGATCCTCTTTTGCGACGTCACCGGTTCCACCGCTATGGCCAAAGACCTCGATCCCGAGGACTGGGCGGAGGTGATGCATGAAGCCTTTGAGTATCTCATCGCCCCGATATATCGGTATGAAGGCACTTTAGCCCGCATGATGGGCGATGGCATCATGGCCTTCTTTGGGGCGCCCCTGGCACATGAGGACGACCCGGAACGCGCGGTATTAGCCGGTCTGGCAATCATTGACGAGATTGGGCCTTTTGGCGAGAAGGTCCGCAAGGAACTCGATCTCGAATTCAACGTTCGAGTAGGCATCAATACCGGCCACGTGGTTGTTGGAGATATCGGAACCGACCTGGCTATGGAATATACCGCGATGGGTGACACGGTCAACATGGCTGCGCGTATGGAGGAAACCGCTGAGCCGGGTACGGTTCAAGTTTCCGAAGAGACCTACAGAATGGTCGCCCCGCTTTTCGACACCGTGGCGCTCGAGGGTGTGAAAGTCAAGGGCAGACAAGAAGCGGTCCAAACTTACCGCATCGTAGCGCCAAAATCTAAACCTGGGAAGATACGGGGGATTGAGGGGCT
>JAZGCZ010000094.1:0-4466 GCA_036477195.1 Anaerolineales bacterium
CAATTGTGGCAATAGACGGTAGAGGCTTCCAATTCGGCTTCCATCGTCTGTTTTCTACGCCTCCGCGGCAACCGTCGCGGAGCGAACCGGCGCCTGGAGGCGAAGTAGTAGCCCCCACCGACCAACAGTACGATCCCGCCTGCTCCTAGCAGCCAGGGAAGAACGCTCGAGTTATCGGACTGCGCGTCAACCGGAGCAGAGATCTGCCCGAGGGGTTGAAGTGCCTGGATCGATAGCGTGGAATTTGACTTCTGATAGGTCACACTGATTACAGGAGCGCTGTCGACGGGCTGGGGGCCCATCTCGGCGGACAGGTAATTCAAGCCGTAATCGCCACGGCGCTCTCCATCGGGCGCGGGGCGTACAACGAGATCGGTGGCCGCAACTGGCTCCTGGACTTTGTATGACATACCGGCTAGTTCAAATCCGCTCGGCCACTCGAAGAGGAAACTCCGGGTCGTCCCTACGATTTCAATAGCTGAGTAATATTCGAGTTGGCCGGATCGAGTTTCGGGCAGTTCGATCTGGACGATCTGCCAATCGCCTGCGGTCTCGCTTGTGAATTCGGCATCGAATAGGGCGCCGTCGGCATTTTGCCAGGCCACGGCGTGCGGCGGCCCGGAGGCAGCCGGCACGGGTAACGCGACCCGAGCTGGAAGTGGCGTATCTGCGGCGAGTTCAAAGCGGTAAATCACGAGCATGGCCGGTTGATCGAATTCGGGCCAAAGAGCCACTTCGAGGTGTTCAATGGGTGCGGTCGCGCCCTGAGCCGAGCCTTGAATTGAACCCGGAATCAGCAGTATCAGCCCTGACAAACCAGCAAGGGCGACATTCACCATTCGTCGGAATCTGGAAAGAAGCAAGCGGTTATCGGGGTAGTGAGGTAGATCCAGTTCGTTTAGGAGCATAGATCCGGCAGACCCTCATATCTCTTACCCGATCTTCTGGGCCCTTCGATAATAAACTACACCAATGACAATCCCCAAGATCATCAATCCTGCCACGAACAGCAATACAGTATTTGCGGAGATGGGCCCTTCCGTCGGCATCGGCGGGGGCTGAGGGGAAGTACCTGCGGGGCTAAGAGTCAGGACAAACGCAGCCACGTTGGCGAGATCTTTCTCGCTGAGTGGCCCTCCGTTATCCTGACCCCACGCGGGCATCGTGGTTCCCTGTATTCCACCGCGTGCAATAGAGCGGATATAAACCTCCGGCTGATTGCCCGACCAAGACTTCGCCAGCGGTATTTCAAAGCGACCCTGGCCTTTGTCCCCGTGACACGCAACGCAATTCGTCTGAAACACGACTGCCCCTGCAGAAGGGTCGCCATCGATATTACGAAAGCCGCCGCCTTAGCAAGGGCGGCGGCATGGTATGCCATCAATGGTGCCAGGGGAACCTACTCGAAGGTCTTGAGAAAGGCCAATAGGTCGGCCATGTCTTGCAACGTGACCCGCTCGCCGAAATTAGTCGGCATCACACTTGCCTGAAATCCCTCAACCAAGAAAACATTAGTTTCAACCACCGATTCGATCAAGTACTGGTCGTTCGACGTAGCGTTGCCAGTGTAGTCATCCTGCTGTATCCGGATCCCACCGCGCACCCCAATGCCTGGCAATCCAGCCTCCGCCTCCCAACCAGGTCCAACTTCGGTAAGAGTGTGGCATGCGGTACAGCCGAGTGTTTGTTCCGCTAACACCTGCCCGGCCGCAGGATCTCCTTCGGGGAGTTCGATGAAGATATCGGTGCCCATCATCAAATCCTCGGTGATTTCGGTCGGTTCGATGCCGGCAATGGCCCGCTCGCCCCAGTTCATGATGAATGACACGACGTTTTCAACCTGATCGATCCGCAACGGTCCGCCGAAGGTTTGGCTCCAGGTAGGCATTCGCTGCGGGAAGCTCGTCCCTTCGGTGGGAAGGGGTCGTCCAGCTGAGACGGTCGAACTCAAGAAGTCATCCAGAGCCCCCGTCCATCCAATTGCGCTGAGATAATCGCCGTTGAATAGGCTAGCGCGGTTCAACGCCGGACCCAACGGAGTGCCCTCGCCTTGCGGGCCATGGCAGGGACGGCAACTGCTCTCGAAAATGGCGGCCCCCTCTTCAATCCGACGCGACCCGTAAGACCGCGTAAACGATTCCATGCGCGCGGGCTCCAGAGCGCCCATGATGATCAAGAGCACGACCGCGCCAATAAATGCGAAAGTCCCACCCGCGACGTAATACTTCACAAGCTATTCCCCTTGGTCATAGTCGCTGTTGCGGTGGAAGAAGAAAATCTCGCTGAACTCACTGGGTTCACCCGTCTCCGAATTAGCCCACACTACACGAACCGTGATTTTCTTGAGGTCGGTCTGCCAGTCTTCCACGACCATGAAGCCTTCTACCTCTCCGTAGAGGGGGTCGTCTCTCGCATGTTCCAGTTCCCGATCAAAAGTCTTGAGCAACTTGGAAATCGTCCGAGTCGGTGCGCTTTCCCACTCGCTGGCTGAATAGGTGCCATAGGGAATGTCGTCCCAATCTGCTACGCGAAGGGGCCCCGGCGTCGTTTGAGGCAACAATACCGCAATCGCCTCCTGATCGGGCGAGGTCTCCACTCCAAACCAGGGCGTGCCCATGTAAGTCAGGATGGCGGCCCCGATCACGCTGAAGGCAGCAATAGAAAGCCCAATCCGTCGGGCTCCGTAGCGACGGTTGCGTCCTACTTCAAGGTAAGGCCACACTAGGATCAGACCAACTAGGATCGCACCCGGAATGACGGCGCCAAAGATGAAATTATCGCCCAGCTTCATCAAGCCCTGGATCCAGAGGAAGTACCAGGGTGCGGTAGTGTGGAGCGGAGTGACCAGCTGATCCGCGTGCGGTTCGAGCGGGGCATGATAGCCAAAAGCGAAGGCGGATGCCGCGAGCAGGAGTAGCGTCAGCCCTGCGACGTAAACTAGCTCGCGGGTCAGGATCTTCGGCATGAAATAGGTGCGTACGTTCATGGGCACCTTGCGCGCCGTGTCTTCGCCTGCGTCCTCCGCCTCCGGCGGCAGGCTGTTGCCATGGATGATCACCTTGTAGTAATGTACGCTCAAGAGGATGATCATTATGATCGGCAATAGGATCACGTGAATCAGGTAGGCGCGCAGCAGCCCATCTGCGCCGAATTCGGGACCGCCTCGCACGAGCAGGTCCAACTCCGTCCCTATAAACGGCGTCACCCCCGCGGTCGAGGCTCCGATGGTCACCGCCCACAGGCTGAGCTGATCCCAGGGCAGCAGGTATCCGAAGAAGGAAACGACCAGCGTCAAGGTCAACAGCAATGCGCCGGTGGCCCAGGTGAATTGGCGCGGCCGCTTGTAGGAGCCGGTGAGATACGTGCGCAGCATGTGGAATACCACGAGCAGCACCATCAGCTCCCCGCCCAACTTGTGGGTATCCCGCATCCAGCGCCCGAAGGGAACGTTGCTCAGGATATTAAGCATGTTCTCGTAGGCGACGTCAGGCGAGGGTGTGTAGAAGATCATCAGATAAATGCCAGTTAAAATTTCCCACGCAAAGAAGAAGGTTGCCAGCCAGCCCAATCGGAAGGTCGGATAGAGGCCGTCCTGCAACTTGTTGTAGTAGCCCGGTCGGATATGAAACCAGAAGCCGTCGGCGTGCGGGGTCAGCCGAGGGTTTGGCCTAGCAGGAGGATCGCCGCGCAGGACGCCGCGTATATCGGTTATGTTGAGGCCAGACGTGACTCGCGTAGTGACATCATTCGCCAGGTCAGTGGAAGCCTTGACTATTCCCTTTTCTTCGATGTCGTCAAGGAACGGAAGACTAAGAATCTTGGGCCGTGGAAATCGCATTCCTAACCTCCCTGCCTTGTGCCGCCGCCGGGCGCGGTGTTTGGCGCACCGTTCATGCGCGATCCAGTATCAATTCGAAGGGCCACCGCTCCTGCTGGGATGGAGAGTGTAGAGCCCTCGCGACTTCCCGCCCAAGTGGCCTCGGTCTGGGTCAGCACATTGCCGGACGCATCGATGACCTGCATGAGGAATTGATCCAAGTTGCGATTGGCTGGCCCACCTATTCTTGAGGCACTCTTGAGATATTTTGAGCCATGGCATGGACATTCGAATCGATCGTTGACATCCACCCATTTATAGAGGCAACCAAGATGCACACAGACCTTGAATAGCACTCGAATTCCAGGGTCGAACGGATACTGCTCGGGCTGGCGAGGGTCATTGATCGCCTCCTCACCTAGATTGACAAGCCAGAAACGCCCTTCGGCGAATTCCTTCGGGTCTGTGTCCGGCGCGGGACTGTCGTCAATGGAGATAGTAAATACGCCTCCGAATTCGCCCTCACGGAAGCGTGGCAGTGCGAACCAGATCGTGACCCCGCCCGCACCTGCCAGGAAAACGGCCATGGACGAGGCCCAGAGATAATAGAGGAATTCCCTGCGAGTTAATGGTGGGGTTGCAACCCCTA
>JAZGCZ010000095.1:0-10178 GCA_036477195.1 Anaerolineales bacterium
GGCGCCTAGAGCGGCTGAGTGCCATCGGTACGCAGGCTAGCATTGCCTTGCATAATGCCCGCATCATGCGCGCGCTGGAAATTGAGCGAGATCGAATAACGGAAACCGAGGAAGAAGCTCGCCGCAAGCTTGCCCGCAATCTGCACGACGGGCCGACGCAGACCATCGCGGCCATAGCGATGCGGCTGAATTTTGCGGGGCGTCTAATCGAACGAGACCGGGATGCGGCGCAGAAAGAGATCGAAACACTGGAGGACATCGCGCGTCAGACGACCAAAGAGATTCGCCACATGCTATTTACTTTGAGGCCGCTGGTCCTGGAATCCAAAGGGCTGGTTTCGGCGCTTCTACAGCTTGCCAGCAAGATGTATGAAACCCATGGGCAAGCGGTGCAAGTCGAAACAGAGTTGACGGTTGCGGATGGTCTGGACATGTCCAAGCAGGCGGTCGTGTTTTTCATCGCCGAAGAAGCGATCAACAACGCACATAAGCACGCTGAAGCGGCCAATATCTGGGTGGAGCTGCAGCGCACCGAAGCGGACACCATTTTGCTTGAAGTGAGAGACGATGGGGTTGGGTTTAACGTGGGAGCGGTGGACGCCAACTACGAACAACGCGGCAGCCTCGGAATGGTCAACATGCGTGAACGCTCGGAATTAGTGAAAGGTGTTCTGCGCATCAATTCGGCAGAGGGGGAGGGGACGCGCATCGTCTTAGAGATTCCCGTCTCCTGAGCCGCAAGATGTTTCCCCATCGGCACCGCAACCATTGATTCGATTAGAAGCCCTATTCTGGGTAGGACTGGCCATTCTTTCGCCGGCATTAGTAAAGCCCGCTTGGCCAAGGATGGTCTCATTCCTCAAGCTATCCGAGAGGTCTCAGGATCTCGCTCAAAGACTGGCGCCTTGGCTGTGGGGGATCGTTCCGGCTTATCTTGCCCTGATAACCGGAGCAATTCCTGCCAGGTTCTTCGGGCTCACGGGGCATTCTCCGCTGGCATGGTTTGGCGGAGCCATCATTTGCGGAGCCATCGTCGGTCTGGCGGCCCTCGTCCGGTGGCCAGAGGGGAGCTGGCCAACGCCAACCCGAGGTGTTCTCGATGAGCCGCGCTGGGCGCTATATAGGGCGGCCGGTGTCCTTTGGATCTCGCGCCCCGAACTGGGTCTCTTGATGGGTCTGGGCCTGGCGCTATTGGAATGGGCGATCAGCTATAGGCCGTGGAAGGGCCCGCCACGCGTAACCCTACGCATGTGGCGAACTGCTGAGGGGAATAGCCGCTGGCCGGCAGGCACGTGGGAAACTGTGGCACGCGTCGCCGGCTCGAGTCTGATCTTCGCCACCACGCGCAATTTTTGGCTGACCGCATTGACTCAGGCGGTGCTCCTGGGCATGATGCGCAGGAAATGGGCCAATGATTCAGTCACCTGATCTAATCCTTGTACGGACGAATTGGCTCTATGATTCAACCACCTGATCTCACCCTGGTACGTCGCGTGGCCTGGGGGCTAGCCGGCCTGCTCTCCTTTTTTTGGATAGCGTACGAAGATCAGGGATTAGTAGCGCTCTCGTTTGTTGCAGCAGCAATCGCCTTTGCGGCCGCGCTTACCTCACTTAGCCGTTGGGTCGTAGGCGAAACGCTTCCGCGGAGAAAGTGGCTCTTGCATACCGGCGCCGTGGGATTTGTGGCGGGGGCCGCCGTCGGCCCGCTCACCGCGCTACTCATGCTTGTCAAGCTGGGGCTGCATGCCCATCCTGAGGCAGATTTTGGCCCCGACCAGTTCATCCTGGCCCTTACCCGCACACCTTATTGGGCTGGGCTCGGCGCATTGATCGGGTCGGCACTCGGAATCGCGGTAAGAGAGACACGAGTTTAGGCGTTGTTTGGTGCAACCGCCTCGCTTACAATCAAAGCAGGGGAGAGCCAGGAGGATCAAGGCCGTGAGTGACGAGATCGTAATTTACGTCTGTAAGAGATGTACGGCCTCGGCTGGGGAGCCGGGAAAGTGCGAATATTGCGGCGGTGTAAAAGTGGCATGTTACCCCGGGGACGATGGCGACCCGATTCGACGCCCGCTGCTTGACTCGAAGGGCAACATCGTGACCCGTGCTCCCATCTGGTGGCTGCATGAAACCATACCCGAACTCGTGGACAATGATGAGTAAGTAAATCAAGGTAAGAATAACCCCTTCACAAGGCGTCCATGCCTGGGGAAAGTTGCTTAGATGGGGAGGATTTCGAATCGTATGAGTGCTGTTTTATGAAAAAGGAGAAGGTAGTCGTTATTGGGTCCGGCCCGGCCGGCTTGACCGCAGCCCTCTATACGGCGCGGGCCAGGCTGGAGCCCCTAGTAATTTCGGGGACTCAGCTTGGAGGGCAGATCTCAATAACAAACGAGGTCGAAAATTACCCAGGCTTCCCGGAGGGTACTACCGGGCCCGAGCTTGTCGAGCTCATGCGCAAGCAAGCAGAGGTTTTTGGGGCAAGGGTCGCGATCGACGAAGTCACCAAAGTGGACTTCACGCAGGGATCTCCCTTTACGATTGAGGCTCATAGTGAGACCTATGAGGCAGAGGCAGTGATCGTGACCGCAGGCGCCTCGCCAAAGCGGCTGGGAATTCCGGGCGAGGAAGAGTTTATTGGACGCGGCGTTTCATTCTGCGCCACCTGCGATGGGTTCTTTTTCCGAGAAAAGGACGTGGTGGTTGTCGGAGGCGGCGACAGCGCAATGGAGGAGAGCATCTTTTTGACCCGGTTCGCTGACCAGGTAAAGGTCGTGCACCGACGGGATGAGCTCAGAGCGGGAGAAGCATTGAAACGACGTGCCTTCTCAAACGAAAAGCTCGATTTCGTTTGGGATACCGTTATCGAGGAGATCGTGGGCAATGGCCAGGTCCAGGCCATTCGCACCCGTAATGTGAAAACTGGTGACGCAGAGGAACGTGAAACAGACGGCGTCTTTATTTTTATTGGCCATTACCCCAATACAAGTCTGTTCAAGGGGCAGCTGGACATGGACGATGTGGATTATCTGACTGTGGACGACAAGCGGATGACAAGTGTTCCCGGCGTATTTGCGGCGGGGGAAATCATGGATCCAGTCTTCCGCCAGATCGCAACATCCGTAGGTCAAGGCACCGCAGCAGCCATGATGACGGAGCGTTGGCTGGAGGAGCACGATTAGGGCCCAACCCCCTATTATTTGATCAATTGACGGCGGCCTCATATGGGTCGCCGTTTTAGCTTATTTCCCCTCATTAGGAGCGAGACGCGCCTCCAAAACAGGTTGGATGGCCTCGATAGCCTGCGCTCTATGACTGATTTGATTCTTTTCCTCCATTCCCAACTCAGCCATGGTCTTCCCCACCATATGTACCAAGAAGATTGGGTCGTAGCCGAAGCCTCCCGTGCCGCGTTCCTCAGTGATGATTTCTCCAGCGCATTGCCCTTCTGCTATCTCAATTTCGCCGAATGGTCCCGCTAGAGCTACGGTAGCCCGAAATAGTGCCTCCCAAGGGCGTGCGTGATCTGTCAGCATTTCGAGCAGCACGTGTCGGCGTTCTGAGTCTGATTTGCCCTCGCCTGCCAACCGGGCAGACCGCAAACCGGGTGCCCCATCCAACACTTCGACCTCAAGCCCACTGTCATCGGACAGCGACCAGAGTCCGGATTGGGCCGCGTAGGTCAACGCCTTTAGACGCGCGTTTTCGGCGTAGGTGGCACCTGTTTCCTCAACCTGGAGCTCGAGTTTCAAGTCTTGAGGCGTGAGAATCTCAAGACTTTGGCTCGATAAGAGGGCGAGCAATTCTTCTTGCTTTCCCCGGTTTCGGGTGGCGAGCAGCAGTCTAGGCATGGATTTTAGACCCATACTTAAGAGCAACGAGATGTTAAGTTATCCACAGAAAAATGCCCGTTCTGCCGTGCGCATAGCCTGACAGAGCCGACCAGCTCAATAAGCGGAATTGTCCGATTTGCTCCAATTTGACTATTCGAACAGTACTCAACCCCAATATGTAGGTCGATAGCTAGCATTACCGCCATATATACCGCAAATCGAACCCACAACCCGATTTTATGTTTGGTACTTAGTTCCTAGTGTGAAGATGCTTACAATGTATGTTATTATGAGACCGCTCTTTTGACAGCTGGATTGCAGCCCCACTGTGTTGAAAACTAAGCAACATCCATTGCGATTGAACGTCGGCTTTTTGCTGCATCAGGGTGCAGGGACTAGCCGAGAGTTCGAGATCGATTTACCAGCGCTCCAAGTCGGAGACGACCTGGATTTGTTGTTTCTCCGTGGGAACCTCCGGCTCACCCGCACCAGTGAGGGATTGTACATCGAGGGCCCGCTGGTATCAGAGATCGATCTGGAATGCGACCGCTGCTTGACGCCATTGAATCATGCGCTTGCGGTCGAGCTTGGTGAACTGCTGTACTACCCCCCGCGTCCTGGCACTGATCCTTCCGAAAGCGTACCCGAAACAGGCACACTTGATTTACGTCCTTTGGTTCGCCAACACTTGTTGCTGGATATGCCTATGCACGCCCTTTGCCGCTCAGACTGCAAGGGCCTATGCCCCGAATGCGGGGGTAATTTGAATGAGACAACTTGTGAGCATCCGGAAACGGAACTCGACCCGCGGCTAGCCGCTTTGAAGTCGCTGCTACAAGAATCTTAACCTTACAGGGAGGGCGAAGATGGCAGTAGCTAAGGATCGGTGGCAGAAGCGAGATGCTTTTGCCGCCCTGATGGAGAAGGGGGACTATCAGGGCTACATCACAACCGAAGATATCACAACGGTATTCCCCGAGTTAGAGGAATCGGAAATTCGGTTGGAGAGGCTTGAAACCTTCTTCCGAAGCTCCGGAGTGGAGGTCTACGAGCATCCTTCTCAGGTGCCGGCTCACCTTCGTCCTGAATCTGCGTACGATCAGCCAGAACCGTTCGATCTAAGTGCTATCTCTAGTGATGATACGGTAGGTCTGTATCTGAAAGAGATGGCGCGTGTTCCGTTGCTGACCACTGAGGAAGAGGTGGATCTCGCAATGCGCATCGAGCTTGGCAAAGAAGCTGAAGCGAAGCTTCGAAAACGCAATGGCAATGGGTCCACAAAGGGCCGGGCGAAGCTGCAAGCTGCGGTTCAGGACGCGATGGCCGCCCGCGACCATCTTATCAAGGCTAATACCCGCCTGGTGGTGAGCATCGCCAAGAAGTACATGGCGCGCGGAGTGCCGTTCCTGGATCTGATCCAGGAAGGCAATCTGGGATTGATGAAGGCAGTAGAGAAATTTGACTACCATCGTGGCTATCGCTTCAGCACCTATGCCACCTGGTGGATCCGTCAGACGATCACGCGCTCCATCGCAGACCAGGGCCGAACCATCCGCGTGCCAGTGCATATGTCGGACCGCATCCGCAGGCTGTACAAGGAAGCGCGTCAACTGGAACAGGAGCTGGGCCGCAAGCCCACTCCGGAAGAGATCGCTGAGAAAATGGAACTGGATCCGCGCAAGGTGCAGTGGATGATGCGCGTATCGTGGCGCCCGCTCTCTCTCGAATCGCCGGTTGGCGAAGAGGAAGACTCGGAACTAGGGTCCTTTGTCGAAGACGAGACCACTCCGACCCCGACTCAAAGCGCATATCAGAATTTGCTAAGAGACAAGATCGAGGAAGTGCTCACAAGCTTGAGCCCCCGCGAAGCCCGCATCCTACGGCTTCGCTTTGGACTGCACAACGGGCGCTCCTACACGCTGGAGGAGGTCGGACAGAAATTCGGCCTCACCCGCGAGCGAATACGTCAAATTGAAGGCAAAGCGCTGCGCCGACTGCGACATCCCCGTCGTTCGCGCCAGCTCAGGGATTACCTGAGCTGATCGCGACACAGGAAAAAGTAAGGGCCGCCTCATCGGGGCGGCCCCTTTTTTTTTCAGTAGGTGCTGCTTGCAGCCCTTAACGCTATGTCTTCTTGAGCCTGCTATTATGGCACCTTCCGAGAGCGCCCGATGTCTTCATGTCGACCGCTGCATCTTCCCTCCAAGCGCATTTATAAGTAGTTTGAGAGCTGCATTCGAAGCGGATTCTTTGATGGATTTCCGGTCGCCCTGAAAGACATGCCGCTCGACCCACTCGCCCTCTGGCGTACTGGCGCCAATGTAGGTGAGTCCAACAGGTTTCTCGTCAGTTCCGCCTCCCGGTCCAGCGATACAGGTGACAGAAAGCCCCACATCGCTACCGATCGTTTGACTTGCGCCCATAGCCATCTCCCGTGCCGTCTCCTCACTCACCGCACCCACCGCTAGAAGCGTCTCATGCTTCACCCCCAGCAGGTGTTCTTTGACCGGGTTGGAATAGGCCATGACTCCGCCCAAGAAGTAGTCGGAAGAGCCCGGAATATCTGTAATCCGATGTGCGATCAGCCCACCAGTGCAGGACTCCGCAAGCGCTAGCGTCCAGCCCTTTTCATTGAGGGCAGACCCCGCCCTCTCCTCAAGCGTTTGATCCATCGCCCGTTCTCTGCTTCATTCCGCGCATTATAACGTTCGAGTATCTCAATCACATCGCGCTCAATTGCATCGAAGTCGGCAACTCACTTATAGCGAAGCTTATTTGAGCGCTTCATTCCCCTGTGCGACCGACTGGTTGACACTCCCCTGTGCGCCAGTTATGCTTCGCGACATGAGCCAGCTTTCGATCCTCGGCTTTCAAAGCACGATCTGGTCGCCAATTGAGCTAAACCGCCACATTCGCCAGCTTGTCGAGAGCGACTATCGAATGGGCGATCTGTGGCTGGCAGGCGAGGTCACCAATTTGTCCCAGCCGGCATCCGGGCATCTCTACTTCACGATCCGAGATGCTGAAGCCGCAGTGCGGTGCGTGATGTGGAAACAGGATGCGGTCGCTCTGCTCCGCCTTCCTGAAAACGGTGAAGCGATCGAAACGCACGGCAACATCAGTGTGTATGAGGCCGGCGGACAATACCAGCTGTATGTCGACGAAATTCGATTTTCTGGGGAGGGGGAACTCTACCAGCAGTACTTGTTGCTCAAAGAGCGCCTGGAAGCGGAAGGCCTGTTTGCGGCGGAGCGCAAACGCGCGTTGCCGAGATGGCCCAGGCGTATTGGAATCGTGACTTCATCTTCAGGGGCCGCATTGCGAGATGTCCTGAATGTACTCCGGCGACGATATCCTTTGGTGGAAGCGATTGTTTCACCGACCCCTGTGCAGGGCGAGGCCGCCCCAGAACGGATCGTCGAAGCCATGCAGGCTGTAGCTGAGTACGAGCCTGATGTTTTGCTTCTGGTGCGAGGCGGAGGCTCCGTCGAGGATCTGTGGGCATTCAACGACGAGCGCGTGGTGCGTGCAGTAGTCGCTTCGGAGGCGCCTGTGGTGACAGGGATCGGTCACGAGACCGATGTGCTGCTGGCTGATTTTGCAGCCGACATTCGAGCCCCCACTCCTTCGGCGGCAGCTGAGATCGCGACTCCGGATTCTGACGAACTCAAGATTGAGGTGAGCGAAATGCGGATCGGCCTGGCGCGTGCTTGGACGGGCTACCAGCAAAGGCTACAAACAGCCTTACAGGTTCAGCGCGCGGCGCTCGAGCTCGTCTCCCCACAAGCGAGAGTGGATAATGCGCGCCAGCGAGTCGATGAATTTCTGCATCGTGCCACTTCAGCCATTCGCCACGAAATTGCTCTCCAGACGGCGGCCGTCGGCGGTCTCATCCAAACCCTACAAGCCGTTGGGCCGGATACGGTGTTGGCTCGAGGCTACGCGGTTGTGAGAAATTCAGGAGATGGGAGCATCGTTAAGTCGGTATCGCAAGTAAGCGCCGGGGATGAGCTGCAAGTGCGAGTCAGCGACGGAGACTTTGGCGCTCAGGCGACCGGCAGGGTCAGCTCCTAGGCACCGGGTCCTAAAGGACGAGCAGGGATCAAACTATGGCCAAACCAAAACCCCCAGATGAGATGCGGTTCGAAGAGGCATTCGAGGAACTGGCCGCTCTCGTCGGAAAACTAGAGTCTGGCGACCTGCAATTAGAGGAGAGTCTTGGGCTGTTCGAACGCGGGCAGGGCTTGGCGGATCGTTGCAGTCAATTGCTCGAGGAGGCTGAGCTCTCTCTACGTCAGCTCGAGGGAGGCCAGGACGAGGACAAAGACTCAGAATAGCTTAGCGATGGATGATCGTGCGAGACTCCGGAGCCCTGAAGATCAACGCCATCGCCTAGCGACGGATGATGCTCGGCAGGGCGCGAGCCTCCGGAGCCTTGAACAGCAATGCCGCTAGCCAATAGATTCCCGCACCAAAGACGACTCCCCCCACTCCAATAAGCCATACCGAGCTCCCGCTCGTTCCATTGCCCCAGACGACAAGGAATATGGCCAGCACAACCGAGGCTGCTGCGGTTGCGACAAGGCCCCGCCGGACGCGCGGGAATGCGAGGCCTTTTAATTTGTCTCGCATCAGCCATAGAAGCACGAGCGCCTCCAGCGCGGTCGCAATCGTGTTGGCCAGTGCCAATCCTCCGAGAGGCGCCCAGCCAATCCGTTCAAATCCAATCGATAGCGTCAGGCTCAATATCACGTTGAGGCCCATGGCTGCCGCTCCCACAAAAACCGGCGTGCGGGTGTCTTTCAGGGCATAGAACGCCCGGGAGATGATCTCTACCAGCGCATGCCCCACAAGTCCGGCCGCGTACCAAAGCAAGGCCCAGGCAACCAGGTCGGTGGATCGGGAGTCAAACTCACCGCGCTCAAAAAGCATCGATACGATCGGTCGCCGCAGCAGGAGCAGGCCAATGGAGGCCGGCAGCGAAAGAAAAACCACGCCGCGAAGTGTGGTGGCTAAGGATTCGCGCATCTCGGCTATCTGACCGCGCGCGACCTGGGAAGAGAACGTTGGCAACGCCGCAATGGCTATGGCCTGCGCGATCACGATCTGCGGCATCAACATGATGGCGAAACCCAAAGTGATGCCAGTGAGACTGCCCTGGACCATGGTCGAGGCCAGGATGATATTGACGAGAAAGTTGAGCTGCACCACCGCCACACCGAACACCCGCGGAACCATAAGCTTGCCGACCTGCCGCACGGCTGGATCCTTAGTACCGAGAGTCGGGCTATACTGTGCCTGTATGCCGCGCAATCCGGGGAGTTGGATCAGTAGGTGAAACAGCGCTCCAAGTACCACTCCCCATGCCAGCCCGTAGATCCCGAGCCGCGGGACGAGCAAGAAAATTCCAATGATCCACCCCAGCCAATTAAAGGAAGGCGCGAGAGCAGGCAGCGCGAAGCGTTGGTGGGCATTCAGAATCGACATCACAAGCCCGCTGATACCAAACAGCACTAATGCGATGACCTGGATGCGAAGCAAATCGACGACCAGCTCGATCTGTGCTGGATCGTCGTAGCCGGGAACGAACACGTTAGGAACGATCCAGGGTGCTGTGATCCAAACCAGGACGGCTGCCAGGCCCAGACCCAGGATAAGCAGGTTGCCGATGCCAGATGCCAGGCGCCACGCCCCAGGTCGGTCGTTCTGAGTGAGTAAGGTGGCAAACATCGGAATGAAGGCAGATGCTAAGGCACCGCCTGCCATCAAGTTGAACAAGATGTCGGGAACTTTATTTGCGGAGAGAAAGGCGTCAAGCGATACGCCGGTTCCGAAGATCCCTGAGTACAGCATGCGGTTGAGCAGGCCGATGAGGCTGGACAGCGCGAATCCAGCCATCACAATGCCCGCACTGCGAGCAATCTGGGCTTCAGCGGAGCGTTTCACAGCGCTGGATTATACAGGCGCCGGTCGCACCTAACGCGCGTTGGAGGGGTTTGAACACCTGGATCACGCCCATTTTGGGCGTGATATCGAGAGGAGCATACAATGCCAGAGTTTCTTCCACCGTTTGAGGGGTTGGGGCCCTACCTGCTTAATATCGCCAGCGCAGTTGCGGTACTGGTTGTGGGATGGCTAATAGCCGTTGTTGCCCGCGCACTGACGCGCTGGGGGTTGCGCCGGACTGGGCTCGACCGCCGATTGAGTTCGATGTCAGCGGGGGATGGCGCAGTCAACCTAACGTCGTGGATATCCAGGGCTGTTTACTACCTGATTCTGCTGTTGGTACTTGTGATCGTGCTCCAACAGCTACAGCTCACGATCGCGGCCGAATCGATTCAGATA
>JAZGCZ010000096.1:0-7857 GCA_036477195.1 Anaerolineales bacterium
CGGGCCGAGCACGAGAACGCCTCCTCCGACTTCGCTCGGGAGATCCTCGGGGCCAAGGGATGGTCGGAGGATCGAATCGAGGCGGTCGTCGAGTGCGTGCTGAGCCACCGCTACCGTGGCCGGAAGCGGCCGGAGAGTTTGGAGGCCAAGATCCTGTTCGACGCGGACAAGCTGGACGTGCTAGGCGCGTTTGGGGTGGCAAGAACGATCGGTTACGCTGTCCAGGCTGGCCAGCCGGCCTTCGCCGAGCCCTCGGAAAAGTTCCTGGCATCTGGAGAACGCGAGCCCGGCGAACCTCACAGCGCCTACCACGAGTACCTCTTCAAGCTGCGCCATGTCCGCGAGCGGCTGCTCACCGAACCGGCACGCCGCTGGGCCGCGAAACGTGAGCGGGTGCTGGTGAGCTTCTTCGAGCAGCTCGCAGCCGAGGCCCGCGGCGATGGATAGGCCACACAGATTATTGTGACCTACCTGGCAGAAGACCCTCTTCAGAATCGAATCCCTCTAACAAATCTATAACGTAAGGGCGGGATACTTGACACCATCAAGGTATCACGCGCGGGTATCTGCGCGTTTGTGTTGATAATCGAATTTCGATGCGGTGAGGGAGGCACTCATGGACCGAGGTATCCCACTACTCAAGATTAGGGGCATCCAGATTCGGATGCACTATACATTTCCTCTAATTCTGGTTTTTGCGGCAGTACAGTTTGCATTGATCACCGGGCGGGGCCTGACCGGTGCATTGTTCGGCGTCGTCGTGACCTCCATTCTGTTTGTGATCGTGGTCTTGCATGAACTCGGACACAGCATCGCGGCGCAGTCTTATGGTATTCAGGTCAAACAGATCGTGCTGCTGCCTATCGGCGGGCTCGCCCAGCTGGGACGAATGCCGGAGAAGCCCAGCCAGGAACTCGTCATCTCCGCTGCAGGACCGCTGGTGAATATCGCTCTGGCCGCGGTGTTGGCCGTTCTCGGCCTGGCTTATGGACAGGAACTCGGCCTTCAGTTTGCGTTTCGGCTGCCGGCGGGCATCACACTCGGAGCGGTCTTTAGTTACGTCTTTGCAGCCAACCTGTTCCTCGGATTGTTCAACTTGCTGCCAGCCTTCCCTATGGACGGTGGCCGGATACTGCGCTCGCTGCTCGCCATGCGCATCGACTACTCGAGGGCAACAATGTTGGCCGTGACGATTGGACAAGGACTAGCGGTGCTGATGGGTCTTTGGGGGTTCTTTGGTGGCGGTGGATTCTTCTTGATCTTCATCGCTATTTTTATCTTTGGCGCGGCCGGGCAGGAAGGTCGCATGGCTCAAATGCGAAGAGTGCTGGAGGACGTCACTGTACGAGAGGCCCTCTCCACACAAGTTCGAACTTTATCGCCACACACGACACTGCGGGAAGCGATTGCAGTCACGCTAAGCTCCATACAGTCGCATTTCCCCGTCCTGGATGGTGAAGGGCTCGTTGGGGTGCTGACGTCGAAGCGGTTGGCTGAAGCGCTGAGGAATGCCGACCCGGATGATTTTGTGGCTGAGTTCATGCGGGCCGACCTGCAGCCGGTATCGCCTGACGAGAAGCTTTACATTGCACAACAGTTGCTGGGGGAGGCGGGCGTGGATGCGCTTCCGGTGGAGGAAAATGGCCAGTTCCTTGGCCTCGTGACAGCGCAAGACGTCAACAAGGTTTACCATTTGGCTTCCCGTTGGCCCGGGTTTGCCAATTCACGCGTGAGTATCGCCGAAACATAGCCAACAGCGAGGAGATCACATTTAATAAGTAGAGACGGGGCGGTCGTTTGGCCGCCCCGTTCATGTTTAAGTCACACGGCCAGCGACTCTTTGGGCGCTACAAGTCGATTTGGGCCCCGAGCGGGCTCGGTCTGTTGTATTAGGCGTCGATCGGATTGGGATAGGAGGAGTGTCTTGTTGCCCAGAAGGAAGGGAAGTAACAGAATGAGGGGAAGATTGCTGGAGGCACGCTGCTCCTGGGGCGATCCGCTTCACGTCCTTATAGATCTTCGGCTTCGTTTGCCATGCCCAGACAGAGATATTAGGCTTGGTACATGGATCTCCCTATAACCCAGATTTCAATATGAAGACCAAACGCGGTAGATCAGCCCCCAAAGAAACCTTATCCAAATCCGTGCTCCTTGCCGTGCTCGGGTGTTTTTTCTTGTCGGGCATGGCTGGCCTGATTTATCAGGTAGTGTGGACCCGCCGGCTCACCCTGGTTTTCGGCACCACGCTACACAGCGTAAGCGCGGTTGTGGCGGTCTTCATGGGCGGCCTGGCTCTTGGCAGCCTCATCTTTGGCAGGATGGCAGACCGGGCGAAGAAGCCGCTCCTCATGTTTGCGCTCCTGGAGCTTGCGATTGGTTTGTATGCACTACTGACTCCCGCGCTAATAGGGCAAATTAGCTCGCTGCAAATATCCTTGGCGCAGCGTAATCCCGGGGTGCTGGAGTTGGGTTGGTTGACCATCGTTTTGGTCTCGATTGTTTTGCTCGTGCCCACTATCCTTATGGGTGGGACTCTCCCTGTGATGGTGAAGTTCATTAGCCGCAGCCGGACGGTTATCGGCAATCGCGTGGCCCAGTTGAACTCCCTCAATACTCTGGGGGGCGCGGTAGGTGCGCTGCTTGCGGGATATGTCTTAATTGCATTGTTGGGGATCTCTGGAACGATATACGGCGCGGCGCTGATCAACATCGCCGTCGGAATCGTAGCCCTGTCGCTTCAGCGCAAATATGGGGAGGATGAACAGACATGGATCGAAAGGAAGATTGATCCCCCGAAAAGCAAAGCGGAAGGCGGGATGCAGCGCAGGCGAACGCCTTTTGAGCCAAGCGCAAACCGGCCCTATCTGCAAATCATCCTGCTCGTCGGAATGGGTCTATCGGGCTTCGCCACCCTCAGCCTGGAAATCTCATGGACGCGTGTGCTGATCATGGTGCTGGGCGGCTCGGTTTATGCCTTCAGCACGATCTTGACCGGGTTTCTATTGGGCATTGCACTGGGCAGCCTTATCGCCACGAAGTTCTTGCATAGAGGGGGCACACCCTGGCGGTTGCTCGCCATCGTCGAGTTACTTCTCTTCGCATCGGTCATGATGATTAGCTTATTAATGGAGCAGCTGCCGTTCTGGTACCTGGACGCATACCGGCTGAGTGAAGGCTCTTTCTGGGCCATGCAAGGGCTGGGGCTTGCCCTGGTAATGGTTGTCATTTTGGTGCCGACGACGTTGATGGGAACCACATTTCCAATCGCCGCAAAAGCATATGCCGCTGATTTGAATCAACTGGGGTGGTCCATTGGAGTGCTCTACTTCGCGAACACAGCTGGGGCCGTCATCGGTCCGCTTGTGACGGGTTTCTTGCTCATTCCATGGGTGGGTCTACAAACCAGTATTCTTATCGCCGGTCTGCTGTTTCTGGCTGTTGGTGTAACCTTCCTGATAACCGATCCTCGATCTCGACCATCGTGGAAGACGGTGGCGATGGGTATTGCAGCGGCAGGATTGGTTGTCGGAATCGCGATCCCACGTTGGAATCCCCAAATCATGGGCAGCGGTGTGTATGTGTACGCGGATGAATTCCTTGAGGAAGATGATCCGAGCCTCGTGAGGGAAAAGATGGTCGCCCGGGAGCTGCTCTTCTACCGTGAAGGGCTAACTGCCACAGTAGCCGTGTCGCGTTCAGACGATAATCTGTCCCTCCAAATAAACGGCAAGACGGATGCCTCCACGGTAATTGATGCCGATACCGAACTTATCCTCGGCCATCTACCCATGCTGCTGCACTCAAATCCGCAGCGGGTTCTCGTCGTAGGACTGGGCAGCGGCATGACGCTGGGAGCCGTCGAGCTGTACCCTATCGATAGCGTAGAAGCGGTTGAGATCGAGGCGGCCGTGGTCGAAGCCGCGGGATATTTCTCTGAGGCCAATCACCAGGCATTGGATGATCCCCGGCTACATCTAGTTGTGGATGATGCTCGGCATTATGTCTTGACCTCCCAGAATGAATATGACGTCATCACCGCCGAGCCCTCCAATCCATGGATAACGGGTGTCTCGAACCTTTTCACGAGGGAGCAATACGAAGCCTATAGAGAGAAGTTGACGCCCGGGGGGATCATGTTCCAATGGGCTCACATCTATAACATGAGCGAGCAGGATCTGAGAACACTGATAGCAACCTTTCAGACTGTCTTCCCTCACACTACCTTATGGCAGGACAATTTTCTAAGGGACATCTTTCTAGTTGGCACTCAGCAGCCGTTGAAGATCGATTTCGAACGGCTGGTGGATCAGATGGGCAGACCTGAGATACGAGATGATTTGGCCCGCGTGGGCCTAGACGATCCAACAAAGTTACTCAGTCACTTTTTTATGGATGAATCCTCTGTGGCGGCATTTTCGGAGGGGGCTGTGCTACATACAGACAATAGGCCCATCCTGGAATTCTCAGCCCCCAAGAATTTATTTGCAAATACCGTGAGCACGAATCTGGAGGTCCTGGAAAATTACAGCTCGAGTATTGAACCCCTGCTCGAGAATATAGCCGGCACTCCATCAGACCAATTAGCTGTTCTGGATAATCTACGGACTTATGTTGAGTCCAGGACCCATGTAATTCAGGGTGAGATTTTCCTCAATCAGGAGAGTTTCAGTGCCGCGATCGAGGAATTTGAGATGGCGCTGGGATTGGACCCTTCGAGTGAGATGGCTCGCTTTAATCTGGCAGAACTCTATCGGCTCCAGGCGCTAAACTTCTCCAAACTTGGCATGGAGCAGGAGGCGATCTCACGGATGGAGGCCGTCGTAGAGGTCAACCCCGAAGATCTGGAATCCCAACTTAACCTTGGTGTGTTGTACGGAAATACCGGACAGCTAGAACAGGCGGAGGCCCAGTTTAAGGACCTCATCGCAATTGCACCGACATACGTGCTCGCGCACAATAATTTGGCCGCCATCTACCATATGATGGACAGAAACTCCGAGGCCCTGGTGGAACTGGAGATTTCCCTGGGGTACGATCCGAATCAGCCCGAGGTTCGAGAGCGCATTTCCCTCCTAAAGACAAGCAATTAGTAGTAAGACCGCTTTTACTGGATCGTAGAAACGCCAAACGGCACCGCGAACTGCTTGGCCAGAACTTCCGCGTAGCTACCTCCAAGGGATTGGAGGAGACGAGTCGATCCTTCGATATCTTTGAACAGAAGCGTCACCGTGGCGGTGGGCACATCCACCGTTCGCTCACTCATACACACCAATATTCAACACATGCCTATGGCGTTTTAGAGGAAGTCAATTGACCGGCGGAAAGGTCAAGCTGTATTGGAAGAGTTTGAGAGGCACGCCGACTACAGCGCGGTGATAATATAGCGCGATGGCCAAGTCTGGGAAGCCGCAGATCCTGCTGACCAACGACGACGGAATCCGTTCCGACGGCCTGTGGGCCGCGGCGGAAGCGCTTTCGGAACTCGGATTCGTCACCGTGGCCGCGCCGCGCGAGCAGCATTCGGGCGCCGGCCGCAGCATGCCGCACGCTTCAGACGGCAAGCTCCGAGAGGAAGAAGTCACCATCCACGGCGTGACCTGGAAGGTCTACGCCGTAGGCGGCTCGCCGGCGCAGACCGTCCAACACGGCATCCTGGAGCTCATGGACGAGCCTCCAGATCTGGTGGTGGCCGGAATCAACCGCGGCGAGAACCTGACTGTAAGCATTACTATCTCTGGTACGGTCGGGGCCGCCCTCGAAGGAGCGGCCTTCGGCGTACCGGCCATGGCGATCTCATTGGAGATGCCGAAGGAGCACCAGTGGGGAGAGACCGAAATCGATTTCTCCACTGCTGCTTATTTCACTAGCCGCTTCGCACAGCTCCTGCTGCAAGGCGACGCTTTCCCGGATGTCGACGTGCTAAAAGTTGATGTTCCCTCCGATGCTACGCCGGAGACTCCCTGGCGATTAACCCGGCTCTCGAGATCGCAATACTATGTACCCGTGAGTCCCGAGCGCGAGCATTTCGAGGAGTCGGTGCGCGTCGACTTTGAGATCCGATTTGATGAGGACAAGCTCGAACCCGACTCGGATGTCTACGCCGTACGCGTGGCGCGTGAAGTTTCGGTCACACCTCTCAGCCTGGACATGACCGCCCGCGTAGATTTTGGCGAACTGGAAAACCGGCTTCGCGCGTCGGACACAGGCGTATAATCGGGCTCGCGGTTCCCAATAGCAAAAACCCACAAAAATAATTCACTGCATCCCGAATCCTAGACTCTGGAGTTACCTGTGATTGGAACGAAGCTGGGTCCGTACGAGATCACCGAAGAGATCGGAAAAGGCGGCATGGCCACGGTCTATCGCGCCTACCAGCCCGCATGAGGGGAGTGAAAGTCCGTTAGCTCCGGCCGAGCGTGGCCATCATAGCACCGTGAATGCGGCCGTTGGTGGCAAGGAGCGTCTCGTCCCCGCTAAGCACTTTTTCATCCCCTGAGAAAGTTGTAACCATGCCACCCGCCTCGCGGGTCAGCAGGACTCCTGCGGCCCAGTCCCACGCGTTAAGGCGCAGTTCCCAGTAACCGTCCAGCCGACCGGCGGCCACATAAGCCAGGTCGAGCGCCGCGGAACCCAGCCGCCGCACCGCCCGCGATCGCACGGCGAACTCGCCGAAGTGGTCCAGGTTGTTATCGGGATTGGTGCGGATGTCATAGGGGAATCCGGTGACGAGCAGGCTGTCCTCCAGAGAGCGGGTCTCCGAAACTTGAAGCGGCCGGTCGCCAAGCCAGGCGCCTCCGCCCTCGCTGGCGTGGAAGAGTTCGTCCCGAGAGGGATCGTAAACCACTCCAAACAAGATGCGCTCGCCAGCCATCAGGCCTATCGACACAGAATAAAAGGGAACCCCGTGGGCATAGTTGGTCGTACCGTCCAAAGGATCGATTAGCCAGAGGTGCTCGGCATCCCCTGGCGCACCGGCCAGGGTGTCCGAGCCGCTGCCTTCCTCGGCCATAATGGCGTCACCCGGATAGGCGCTGCGGATCCCCTTCACCAGCATCCGCTCTGATTTCAGGTCGTAGTCGGTGACCAGGTCGGTCGCCCCCTTCTTCGAGACGTGGAGGCTCGTGTCTTGCCCTTCAAGAAGCAGCCCGCCTGCGCGGCGGGCCAGTTCGATCGCCAACCGTAAACGGTCTTGCATCAAGGTTCTGTGACGGCTCCCTGGTTCAGACGCGCTTGAACGGTCTCCAACTCGGTCTCAAGCTGGCCGCGCTGCACCTCGGTCTGCACCAGCAGCGCTTCAAACATGGGGCGCTGTTCGTCGGGAACGGTGTCCACGAGCCGTTTGGCGCGACTGATCTGCTCGTTCTTGTCGGCCAACTTGGCCTCCAGGCGCTCCTGATACCCCCGATAGAAGGCTGCATTTGAAATCGGCGCGGGCAGCTTGGCGGGATCTTGAGTCAGTACCTCTGCCACAGTGAGCAGCAGTTCTTCGGCTTCGACCGGTTTCTCCAGGAACCGCACCGCGCCCAGACTCAATGCAAAGGCTTTATCGGCCTCGGAGATGTAAGTGGCGGAAACGAAGATGATGGGAATGTCCTGCGTCTTGGGATTGCTGCGGATCTTGTGGGCAAAAGCGAACCCATCCAGCTTGGGCATCAGAACATCTGTCAGAACGAGCGCTGGCTTCTCAAGGGAGATCAAGGTCAACGCTTCATCGCCGTCGCGCGCCGTGACGACGGGGTAACCCTTGTACTTGAGCGTCACTTCCATGAGCTCCAGCAGGTAGGGAATGTCCTCCACGATGAGGATGGGGCCGGTGTTCATGCCTAAATTGTAGCGGAATCGGTTTCGCGTGCTACG
>JAZGCZ010000097.1:0-5752 GCA_036477195.1 Anaerolineales bacterium
TTCTACCTCATCTGGTGCCCAACCGAGGCACCAAGTACGTGTGAAATCATAGAAGTACCCGCCCCCGGCTTCGCTGGGGAAGAGGTCGAATATGATGGTTTTGCCAAGCTCAATTGGTTGATCGGCCTGGCCCGCGCTATGGGGCACGCCTGCATCTTGGCCAATCGAGAAGATGGTGCCCTCGAGGTCTTCCGCGCCACGCATGGCCAACCACATATTGATTTGCCGTTTGACATCGCCAATCGTCAGGACCTCGCCCTCCCGATTAACGAGTACTCCATCCTTGACCTGATGGGAGGTCAGAAAGTCGGCTACATCACCCACTACTGCCGTGGTGATCTTTCCCATCTGCCGGATGCGTTCTACTTCCTGCTCGTCCTTTGTTGCGCGAGCTTGGGCCAGCACCGACCTATTCTCGGGCTCACCGATCAGCTTTATTGCATCCAGGATTTCTACCAGCCGATCGAATACGCCAAATCCAGCTCCGAGCTCGACCTTTCCGTAAAGGGCTACGTCTCCGGAGACTTCATAGTCGTCCAACAACTCATTCAATAGCAGAACCTCAGCTTGAACATGGTCCCCCTTCGACTTCTCTATTAGGTCTGTGGGCCGATAGTCCTCGAGGCTCCTAGTTTCCATGCCGGTGCGCGCAGCCTCGTCGCGCTCCATCGAGCGATGAAAAAGAATCGGCGGCTCCCCCACCTTTTTCAATAAATAGCCGGAAGTCACGTGGACCAGGCCGGTGAAGTAGGCCTTGTTCGGGTTGTGCGCCGCCGGACCTGTGATCAGGAGTGCCTCTAGGCCGGCTTCGCGCATGAGTTGATCGATATCAGATTTCACGGATGTTTTCTTACGATGCTCAAATCAGCGAATCACTCATCGAGCGCGGCCCGTAGGCCACTGAGGAGTGGCTCGTCCTGGCCCGGCAATACCGTTCTCGGATCAATGACGACCCGGTCGTTTTCCACCCTGGCGATGATGGGTGGATCCGCCTGACGTAGCCGATCAGCGAATTTGTTTGGATGGCGAGATTCAAGCGCAAGTAGTCCGGTGGGCAATGTTTCTTCCGGAAGGCTGCCGCCTCCCACCGTGGAGCGGCCCGGCACCATTTCCCCGGCTCCGAGCTGCTCGATCCAACCTTCGGTTCGCCGCTTTAGCTGTTCTTCGCTAACCGAAATCATCATCCACACCGGGACAGCCTCCGGCGCCTCATCCCTCAAGTAGTGGTTGAGGGTGGCAGAAAGCCCCGCCAGGGCCATCTTGTCGGGACGCACAGCACGAGCCATTGGATGCTTGCGAAGTTGATCGACCAGCGCCTTCTCGCCCACCACGATCCCGGCCTGTGGGCCTCCGATCAACTTATCGCCTGAAAAAGCAATCAGTGGGGCGCCCTCGCGGACCGATTCTTGCACCATCGGTTCGTGCCCGAGACCATACGTAACTGTATCCAGCAAGGCGCCGGAGCCTAAGTCGTCCAGCACCGGTAAGTCATGCTGGCGGCCAACATCGATTAACTCTGTAAGGCTCGGTTCGGTGGTGAAGCCGACGAGCTTGAAGTTGGAATGGTGAGCGCGAAGTATAAGAGCGGTATTGTCTGTCACTGCCCCTTCGAAATCATCGAGATGGGTGCGATTTGTCGTTCCGACCTCCCGCAAGATCGCTCCGGATTGTTCCATGATCTCAGGGATGCGGAAGCCGCCCCCGATCTCGATCAACTGTGTACGGGAAACGATTACTTCCATCTCGTGTGCCAAAACTGTAAGCACGAGCAACACCGCCGCGGCGTTGTTATTGACAACCAGCGCGGATTCGGCGCCTGTCAATCGAATCAAGAGACGTTCGACATGAACATCGCGGCTACCGCGAGTCCCTCGCTCGAGGTCGTATTCCAGTGAGCTATAGCCGGACGCTACTTCTGAAATGGCGCGTTGAGCGTCAGCGCTCAGCGGGGAGCGACCCAGGTTCGTATGAATGATGACGCCTGTAGCATTGATTACCGGTCGTAATGAAGGAAGCAGCCAGCTACGCAGCGTGGCCCGGGTTCCCGAGATCAAATCTGCTTCTTCCGGAGCCTCCTGCCCTTGCTGGATTGCCAGCCGAGCAGATTCCAGGCTCACTCGAAGGGCCTGGAGGGTGAGCGGTCTCCCGTACGCCGCGATGAGTTCATTTGCGTCGTCCGCACTTATCAGGCGGTCAACCGATGGCAAATCGCGTAAAGTCATCGCTCGGGTCTCCAAACGCTCCGCTCGAGTAGCCTTAGAAACCACTCTAACAAGATGAAGCCAACTCCCAACAGCAAACTCAATGAAAGGGTTAGCGAGCGATTGACTTGCAGCCAGACCAATAGCGAAACGAACAGGGCCACCCACAAAGATTGTCGCAGCAGAACCGCGGAAGGCGCAGCGCCAAAGCGCTTATGCAGTAACCACACAAAGGGCAGTGCGGTTCCCGTGACGGCAATTGCAAGCAAGAAAAAGAATAGCCATCGCGGTCCGACGGTGGGCAACGTCGTGGCCAGGAGAAGGTACAGTCCGGTCCATCCGATCGCGATCAAGAGCATCGCGGTCGCAAAAAGGCCGCGGGACTGAGAACCAGACATGGGCAGGGATTATAGCGCAGCGCATGGAATCGAGCGTGATATACTCGCCGCCGCGCGCCGGGAGGCGCAATTTCCCAACCGCAATCACATGTTCAACTCGAGATTAGGTAGCTGATGAGACGTCCTCCAAAGTGGGCCGTGTGGGCCCTGGGCGGCGCATTTGTGCTGATGGCGGTGCTCTCCGCCGCACTGGTCTTCAGCACCGTGCGTGGGATCGCGTCCACGTGGTCTGGCGTCGGATTGCCCGCGATTTTCGGTTCTCAAGATGATGATCCTGTGGATGATGGAGAAGGCGTTTCGGTGCCTTTAGCACCTCCGGATCTGGTTGTCGATACTCCTTCTTGGAACGGGGTCGACCGAATCAATATCCTGCTCCTTGGATTGGATTTCCGAGACTGGCAAACGGAAGATGGCCCGCCGCGCACCGACACGATGATGCTGGTCACCATCGACCCTATCGCTGAAACGGCCGGAATGCTCTCTATCCCCCGTGACCTATGGGTTGAGATCCCGGGATTCGAGCACAATCGCATCAACACCGCCTACTTCTTGGGTGAGGCAAACCGGTTGCCAGGCGGCGGACCCGCTCTGGCAATGGCAACGGTGGAGAACTTGATAGGAGTGGAAGTCAAATACTATGCGCTGCTCGAATTCCAAACCTTCGAGCGGATGATTGACGAGCTTGGGGGCGTCGACGTGCTCGTGCCGGAGGAGATGAAGATCTCGCCAATTGGAGAGCTGAGCTTCTGGCTAGAGGCCAAACCCTATCATCTCGATGGGGCCGAAACGCTGGCCTATGCTCGGGCTCGCAAAACCGCTGGGGGCGATTTCGATCGCGCCGCGCGACAACAGCAAGTGATCATGGCAGTTCGAGACACGATTTTCGAACTCGATTCATTGCCAACCCTCCTGGCCAAGGCGCCGATTCTCTATTCGGAGCTTGCCTCCGGGATTCACACGAATCTTAGTTTTGACGAAATGGTTAGCCTTGGCTTGCTGGCAATGAAGGTGTCTCCGAGCGAGGTTCGACGAGGCGTTATTGCGCCCCCAGACATGGTGTTGCTTGAAACGCACTTTGACGGTGCTCAGGTATTAAAACCCATCCCGGATAAGGTACGGGCCATGCGGGATGAGATCTTCACAGGCACAGGGGCCATCGCTCCGACGGTACAGGATCCTCAGGCGACCGAGGCCGCGCAGGTCGAGAATGCTCGTTTGTCAATTCTGAACGGCGCGGGCATAGAGGGGCTCGCTACGGAGACGGCAGAGTTTCTAACGAGCCAAGGGTTGAATATTGTGCAGATCTCCAACGCAGATCGCCACGATTACGACAAGTCGCGCCTGATCGTGCACAGCCAGAATTTCCCGTACACGCTGCGCTATCTGACGGAGATGTTGGGTCTGACGGAGGGACAGATCCTTCGGCCCGTGTTTCCGCTGCCGGATATCGACGTGGCCGTGGTTCTGGGGTGGGATTGGGCTTACGGCGATCGTCCATAACCCCTAAAGGAAGTGAATGTTTAACAGACGTCCAGATGGACGTCTTATTTTTTGCATCTTGGAGCATAAGCCGACTGTGATAATTTCGACGATGACAAGACCAAATTTCTCAGGCATGGTAAGCGCCAAGTCCGATCAGAATTAAATGTCAATAGTGTTGAGTTCCGCATAATGTCGGAAAAGGATCGTTATGCGGAATTATTTCCGGAGAATCGCTTGTTCAGTTTTGTAAAATTACAGAAAGATTGTAGCGAACGATATTGAAGATGATCGAATCGACGCAACCTCAGAGGAAACTCATGAAAGCAATTGTATGGACAAAATACGGACCGCCGGATGTTCTTCAGCTCAAAGAGGTAGAGAAACCTACTCCCGAGGCCAATGAAGTACTGATTCGAATATATGCGCCAACCGTAACAGCAGGGGATTGTGAGATGCGAAGTCTCAATTTCCCGATCTACCTCAGGCTCGTCATGCGACTATGGCGGGGTCTCATAAAACCAAGAGGAACTGCCATCCTGGGTACTGAGCTAGCCGGAGAAATTGATGCAGCAGGCAAAGATGTAAGACTATTCAAAGAAGGCGACCAAGTATTTGGATCTGCCGGTATGAGATTTGGTGCTAATGCCGAGTACATATGTCTGCCTGAAGAACCTGGAGAGATGGCAGGGGCGGTGGCGATAAAACCAGCCAATATGATCTACGAGGAAGCCGCGTGCGTTCCCTTTGGGGGACGAGATGCATTGCATTTTCTTAGAAAAGGAAATATTCAGAGCGGACAAAAGATTTTGATTAATGGTGCGGGTGGCAGTATCGGTACTTATGCGGTACAGCTTGCTAAGCACTTTGGGGCTGAAGTGACTGCCGTGGATAGCACGGGGAAATTGGACATGCTGCGCTCGATTGGTGCAGACCAGGTTGTTGATTACACACAAGAAGATTTCACCAAAAGGGGTGAGACCTATGACGTTATTTTTGACGTGGTAGGCACGATTTCGTTTTCACGCAGTGGAAGATCGATAACCCAAAACGGAAGCTATCTTTTAGCTAATCCTCTAGGATCACAGATGGTTCGAGGGCCATGGACTAGAATGACAAGCAGCAAGAAAGTAATTATGCAGACAGCAAGCCCAACGATCGAAAATTTATTTTTCCTCAGAGAGCTTATTGAGGCGGGCAAGATAAAATCGGTCATCGATAGACGCTATCCTTTGGAACAAATTCCCGATGCTCACCGGTATGTCGAAACAGGAAACAAGAAGGGGAATGTAGTCATAACGGTGGGACATAACAACAGAACCTAACAAATCGCTGCCCTTGCCTCCAGTTCAAGGATCTGGGGAGAGCACTCTGCGAGTGGAGCCGCCCGGCCTCCACTCACAAGATCGCCTCATCTCCCAACCAACCTGAATGCCCCCGCTAAATTGGTGCTGATAGGATTACAAGGCAAGATCTGTCACAACAATTATTCCTTCAGAGGATGACCGTGAAAGGCCCTACCCTTTTCTCTTGTTGAGGCCGTCAGCAGCCAGGAAAGCAAAGCCCCCGCCGAAGCGGGGCCTCTGTTGCTGTAGGCGATAGCCAGTTAGCGCGGTCTTCCTGGGAAGATAGCAGGTCGCAGACCTGCCCTCTTTTCCAAACTTATGCCGTCCT
>JAZGCZ010000098.1:0-5318 GCA_036477195.1 Anaerolineales bacterium
GACCGGACGGCGAGGAGAACTGGGCCCCATTGCCCACCGGACCCGACACTACTCTGATCCGGTCCCTGGGCCGTGCCCACCGCTGGAAGCGGCTGATCGAGAATGGCACCTACGGCAGCATCAAAGATCTGGCCACGGCCGAGAAGGTCAACGACTCCTATGTCTGCCGCATCCTGCGCCTGGCCCTGCTCGCGCCCGATATCGTCGACGCGATCCTCGACGGCCGGCAACCGAAAATACTCCAGCTCAAGGACCTGATGGGCAGCATTTCCACCGATTGGAGCGAGCAGCGGCGAGCACTGGGCTTTCGAGCCTGAACCCTCCCTGTAGAGAATGCCACAGGCCGACGACGCCGCGACCTTCGTCGTCACTTGGTCTGCCGCTTTGCGGGTCATAGTTCATGCTCCTTCTGTTTACTGCACCCAAAATCTCAGGATGCGTCCCGGAGCACGGTCGGTCCATCCCATTAGGCGACCTTCCGCCGCCCACTCATCTTGGACTTGGCGACTCCCATGTTATCCGTGGGCGAATCTTTACGTTGGCGGTGCTAAAACTCTCAAACCCGTATCTATGTGTCATCTATAATGAAAAATTCGTGTGACCCTGGTAGCCTGAACAGGTGATCTACGGATCGAGGTATACATGGACCTGATCCCGGAAGAGCTACGCAGAGCCCATGAGGATGGCGGCGTCGTATTCTTCTGCGGCGCGGGCGTTTCTATGCCCGCGGGGCTTCCATCGTTCAAGGGATTGGTAGAAGCCGTTCTCGCGGATCTGTTACCGAAGAAATCGATGTGCAAGTCTGGCTCTACAGAGGCCCTGGCCTGGCAGGCTATCGAATACGATAAATACGACGAAGCCCTGGATATTTTGGAATCCCCCCGTGAAGGCGGGTATGAGCCAAAGGACGTGCGCGAACGAGTGCACAATCGCCTGTCGACGACGAAGACCAAGACTCTTCAAGCACACTTCACCTTGGCTCGATTGGCGGATTTAGACACAGACCGTGGTCGGCTTGTCACTACTAATTTCGACCACCTGTTTGAGCGGGCACAGGCAAAACTCCGCAGACTTGAACGCTCTAGCCCGAGAATGACCGTGTACGTCGCCCCGGCGTTGCCACCGGCAAAGCCGGACACCCTGCATGGACTAATCCACCTGCACGGCAAGTTAGGGAGTTCCCCAGAAAATCGGGATCTTGTTTTGACTATGGCGAACTTCGGAACGGCTTACATGCTTGAAGGTTGGGCGCGTCGCTTCGTGATCGATTTGTTCCGCCACTACCATGTAGTCTTCATCGGCTACCGCGTCGAAGATCCCACAATGCGTTATCTGGTGAGTGCCCTTGCGGCGTCACGCGAAGAAAGCCAGCAATTCAAAGAGCCCTACGCATTCGCCCCTTACGGCGAGGACCAGGACAATTCGAAAACCAAGGAAGAGGCCGAGCAAGAATGGAAGCTCAAGGGCCTAACGCCGCTCGCTTATGACAACTCCGGTAGACACCTTCTCCTTTGGCAGGAGCTGAAGGAGTGGGCCGACGACCACCGCCAGGGTATTATGGGCCGCCGGCAAAAGGTGGCTCAGCTTGGCCAATTTCCACCGGTAGATGAAAACGACCCCGCCATCCGAGAAATCGTCTGGGCTCTCCAGGACGTTGATGTCGCAAAGTATATTGCCAATGCCACGGGAGAGGACCGTCCGAATCCGGGTTGGATAGCGCCTATGCAAAGGCAGGGTCTGTTAAGCTTGCCCATCGGTCAGACGAGGGAGGGCAAACACATCACCGCGCCGCTAGTTTCGCGGCTACTGCCTGATCACCTTGACCTCAATGAGGTTACATTTCAGCTGGGCCGTTGGATCGCCAACTCCCTTGATAGTCAGGAGGCACTCGATTGGGCTTTGTCTGGAGGAGGCGTGTTACATTCAGCACTGCGCTGGCAAGTTAAACATCAGTTGGCTAAGGGGAACCCCGAAATTCGTCCAGCGTTGTGTAAGCTCTGGCGGGTACTGGCGGACGATGAATATGCTCACGCGCTCTCGGCGAAGCATCGACGAGATTACCTCAGCCATCCACGCCTGGGACGCGACACTGCCTTCGCCACGCGCATCTTCCTGAACCGCTTACGGCCAATCCCAGTATTTAAGGTGAGGCCCGATTATTATCGGCACGAGAACGAGCCAAATCCAGAACACCCACCGGATTGGTGCGAGATAGAGATTGAGTTGGTCGGCATCGAGGGCGAGTACGATATTAAACGCTTCCAGGAGCGCGCCAATGACTGGGAAGGTGCCTTAGCCACTATGGCAGAAGACGTGACCACGCGCCTACGCGAGGCGATGGATTGGCTTCACGAATTTGAATTGGCCTTCCCGGATGAAGACCAAACGTATTTCGAATACCGCTCCATCAGCCCACATGAGCAGAACAAACATGCCCATGCTTGGACACAGCTAATCGCGCTGGCTCGAGACTCGTACGATGCTCTCGTTTCGTTCGGCGATGAGGAGGCGGGCGCACGCCTTGCACGACGTTGGAAGTCCCTACCCTATCCGGTGTTCCGACGCTTGACTCTGTATGCGGCCACGGGAGGTCGAAATGCCTGATGTAAGTCTCGGGTTGGAAGTCCTTCTCGACGGTCCGCACCCCGCCCTGTGGGATGAGCACATCAAGCGCGAAACGTTTCGCTTTCTGAGGAAATGCGGACAGGACATTCCGAAGAAAGATCTTGCCCGCCTGACCAAAGCAATCCTAGAAGGACCTCCCCGGCAACGGTATCGTGAAGATCTCACGGACGACGAATGGGTCGAGCTACGCGACCACGCGATCCGTCAGCGTCTCCACAAACTGGCAGAGTCCGATGCGCCACTCCCGAAAAAAGGTCAAAGGGCCTATGACCGTATCCAGCGGAACTTGCCGTGGCAGCCCAGAGGTGACCGCTCGGAGGAATTTTCTTTCTTTATGTCATCCGGCTTTGTTGACCGGGAGGAGTCGGGTCCGATTGAAGATTTCGCCAATATGTCTGTTGAAGAATTTGTCCAATGGGGCAACGCGCAGACGGGCGTACCCTGGGAGTGTGGGGGTGGTTGGAATCTATTCTTCGAGAACGAAGGCCGAGCCGCACTAAAGCTACTGAGAGATGCAGCAATGCGCGGGGCCTGGCCGATACAGCCTTGGTACACGGCACTTTCCCGTTTTGAGAAGGCCGGAAATGTTCCCAAGACAGTGGAACAGGAGATTGCCAATACACTGGCGGAAATGCCGTTGGAGGTCTTGACCAAACTTGCCATGCAAGCAGCTCAATGGTTGGAGAGCACGCGGCCAGACCTTACCAAAACTCGACGCCAATATCTTTGGCGGCAAATCTGGGATGCCTCCTTATTGGGTGAAATACCAAAAGATAATTTGGACTTCGATATGACCCTCAACCACGCTGGGGGGATCCTAGGGAGTGTTCTCTACGACGAAATGGCGGAATATATCCCTCAGGTCCCCCCCGCCGGCGAAAACCCGAGTCTCCCGAGGCAGCTGCGCGCAGACTTCGAGAAGATAGCCGAAGGCGACGGTCCATCTGCCAAACTGGCGCGCGTGCGTATGGCCTCGATGCTTCACATTCTTTACCGCATCGATCCTGATTGGACTGCACGCGCACTCTTCAGCCGTATGAACCTAGACGACACAATCACGTTCGATCCTTACCTGTGGGAAGGCTATCTATGGAGTCCCCGTTTTACGGACGACCTTCTGGTCGCTTTCAAGGAGCTTTTTTTCAAGGTGCTCGCCAACCTTGACTGCATTCCAGAGCGCATCCGCAACCATGGTCCGCAATTGTTCATTCAAATGGCTATTCCGCCAAATCGCCATATCGACACCGATGAAGCCAAAGGCGTCCTCTACAAAATGGGGCACGATGAACTGGCAGACGCCGCCTGGGCACTCAAAGATATGTTGCAAGCAGCGGGTGACAAATCTCCGGCGTTGTGGCGAGAGACCATAGGTCCCTGGTTTGGTGAGGCTTGGCCGAAACGTCCGCAAGATAGATCACAAAGCCTTTCGGAGAAACTTGCTTGGATGGCTATAGATGCGGGCGATGCTTTCCCAGATGTCGTTAGTGCAATCAAAGAAATTTTAACAGAGGAGGAATGGCAAAGTGCGTTGTTTCACCTCACGAAGAAGGAGGATGAGGTCCGTCTGGTCAGCCGGTTTCCGGGGGACGCTCTGACCCTTGCAGACAAGCTTGTCGGCGCCAGACCCCATATCTTGGAAGACACATTGAAGACCCTTCTCGATGCCGTCTCTAAGGCGGACCCCAAATTGAAACGTAGTGCTGTGTACAAGCGCCTCGCTTTGAGGGCTGAGTAAGGCCGCGACAATGGCCATAATGCGGCTTCCTCTCAATGTCCTTTTTCCGCTAGAGATAGCCCGCTTGAACCCTGCGAGCGCGCCTCCGTCGCCGCGCCGCGATGGATCGGTGCACTTGCCGACCGTCCCCTCACAGCATCAGAAACGTTCTTCCAATCACCAGATCCCCCGTCGTGTCCCAATGCCCAGGTTCCATCGGGCTCGAGATTGTCACGGTCAATATGTGGGGAAAATGTGCGGAGATCCCGGATTTGTTCCCTCCGCCCGAGCGAAAGGAAATCGAAATTGCCGGCGGAGGGCCTCCGATAAGCGTCTGAAAGAGAGCGCGATTTTCCGTCGTACCTTGGGGACAGAGTCCGTAGGTTTGGAGAAAATCCCTTCTCAGTCGCCTACGGTGACCCTCTGCACCGAAGGCGAAGTCCGAAGCCCAGCCCCACACGCCTGCAAATCTGCGGCATTAGGGACCGACCCGAAGCAACTCAGAGAAGGTTCAAAAGCATGAACTGGCGGAGGGGGTGGGATTCGAACCCACGGTGCGCTCGCGCGCACAACGGTTTTCGAGTTTGAAGGCCACTGTGTTGTCCCATACCGGCCCGGTCTGACTGATACCGTGTTGTCTACATGGACGGGTTGCTGCAGGACTACAGCCGCATGCACGTCCTGGCACTGGCCGCCTACAATGCCGGCCCGCACCGCGTGCGCCGCTGGATTAAGGATTTCGGCGACCCGCGCGATCCGGACGTCGATCCGGTCGACTGGGTCGAAAGCATTCCCTTCGATGAGACATGCAACTACGTGCAGCGCGTGATGGAGGGCCTGGTGGTCTACCGTCTGGCGCTCACCGGCCAGCGCACCGTCCTGCCGCTCATCCTGGCGGACTCTGGGCCGATCAAGTCGCAGCCGGAAAGCCCGGACGGACTAAATGTCCCGAACCAGGACGTGGCGGGGCTGAACGACG
>JAZGCZ010000099.1:0-10463 GCA_036477195.1 Anaerolineales bacterium
TGCTCATGGCGTTACGTGAGCGCCCTCGCAACAGTGGGCGACACGCCGTAGTGTCCAGCGCGGCAGCTGCATGCACTTCACCTCCTTTCGTTTCATCGATGCTCATCTATGAATCAGCCCAAAAAAAAGGAACTAGGGTTGCTTCTGAACGTCGGGCGCATAGTTCAGCATCAAGACGTCGCAGCACGAGGCCACGGCGTCCTGGTTCAGCGCATAGAACGTCTGACGCCCCTCCGGTCGAATGTGCACCAAGTTGGCGTCTCGCAAGAATGCCAGGTGATGCGACACCGTCGGTTGAGTCACGTCCAGCTCATCAGCCAGTTCACCTACCGACCGCCACTCGCAGCAGCAGAGTTTCATGATCTCCTGACGCGTGCGATCCGAAAGCGCCTTGGCAAATTCGATGGGATCAGCGGTTCTATTCATAGATGCTCGTCTATATATTTACCGCACAACGTACCGGGTTGTCAAGTGCGATGATTGCACCGATCAGTTGGAAACCGCCTTGCTTAGCTCGACGAACCAGCGGTGCACGGGGCCCATGGTGTGGGCGCTCGCAGCGCAGGTGTCGACTAGCTCAGGGGATCCGAGAGTTTTCAAGTCCAGCCTCGCTGACTTCACCCACAGCCCCTTATAGCGCAGCAGCTCACCATGCGGACTGTGCTTGTCATACCCGGGTGGCACCTTCTTGAGCTGCTCGCCGCCAAATTCGAAGCCCTGCACCTTGCTCAGGTTATCTATGGCCCTGCGGAGTTTCTCTCCCGAATCATCGGTTGCGACTGCCTCCCGGTAGGCAGCCAGGAACTCCTTCGGAAACACATGAAATCCGCCGTAGAAGGCGGCACCCTCCGAGTCCATAAAGAAGTGGAAACCGGGGCTTCCCTTCTTCTGAGGACCTTCCCAGAAATTGATCCCGATATGGCTCTTGTAGGGGGTCTTGTCCTTGCTGAAGCGGATGTCTCGGTAGATGCGCATGATTGAGCCCGCGCCGTTCGTACGCAGATCGTATGCGATCCCGGGGAACTCAGATTTGAGACGCTCGCCCAGTTCTACGACCAAAGACACTGCTGGAGTCTGCAGGTAATCGATATAGTCTTGCTTGTGCTCCTGAAACCACTCACGATTGTTGTTTACCGCCAATTCTCGAAAAAAGCGAAATCCCTCCGGCGGAAAGCCCTCAAAAGCCTGTACTTCATCCATTTCAATACCTCCTCACCTTCGCTGGGATACACGATTATTCCGGACCGCCCGAGGCGCGTCAAGGGCGGTGGGGTTCAGGATGGATGAACAGCTGCAGTACGCCGCGGTTCCGAAACTGTGGGAGAATTAGGCCCGCCGGAGGATCCCATGATTGAGCGATACGGCAACATCGTTGGCTGGGGGATGCAAGTTCCCGAGCGAGTGATTACCAACCAGGATCTTGAGAAGCTCGTAGATACCACCGACGAGAAAATCGTTTCCCTGACCGGGATTCGGGAACGCCATGTGGTTTCGCCGGGGGAGACCGCATCCGAGATGGCGACCGAGGCTGCAAGGCAGGCTCTGGATGAAGCAGGCGTCAATCCCCGCGATCTTGGCTTGATCATCGTCGCGACCTCCAGTCCGGACTACCTTACTCCACCCATCTCCTCCCAGGTTCAACATGGCTTGGGCGCAAAGGACGTCGGCGCCTTCACACTGGTCGCTGGATGCCCGGGATTTATCTACGGTATTTCTACCGCACAGCAATTTATCAGCTCCGGCGCCTGCGACAATGTGCTGGTCGTAGGCGTGGAATTAATCAGCCGCCACATCGACTATACCGATCGGGCGACCTGCGTGCTCTTCGGGGACGGAGCCGGCGCGGTGGTGCTTCAGGTCACCAACGAACCTTCCGGCGTACTTTCCTTCGTGCTGGGATCCGACGGTTCCGGAGCGGAGCACCTGATCCTGCCCGGCGGCGGAAGTACCGCCCCTCCAACCCATGAAACTGTTGACGAAGGTCTCCAGTACCTGCGCATGAATGGGCGACAGGTGTATCGCTTCGCCACGCGCATTCTTGGGAAAGCCCTAAAGCAGGCCATTCAGCAAGCTGGACTCACCGTGGACGATATCGATTTGTTCATCCCCCATCAGGCCAACAAGCGCATCATCGACAGCGCCGCCCGCTATGTTGGGCTGCCGGAAGACAAGGTGTTCATAAACATCGATCGCTACGGGAATACTTCGGCGGCCTCAATACCGATCGCTCTAACTGAGGCCATGGAGCAAGGACGCACCAAGCCCGGCGACACACTTGCCTTTGTAGCATTTGGGGCCGGCCTCACTTGGGCCGCCTCGGTTGTGAAGCTCGGCCAAAGAACTGCGCCACAGCCGGTGGATGCGGAGTCCCTCTTCTCCTTCATGGGCAGTGGCCTGAGCCGCGCGTTTGGCGCCGTGTCAGGATCGGTAGGAGCCTGGGCCGGGAAGCTGGTCGGTAGGAACCGCCTCAACTAGATGCCCAAGTAGTGACAGGGGGCTGTCTCAAGCTGCTTTTGAGACAGCCCCCTCTCGCTTTAGAGAACTCTATTTTGACCTAGCCATTGGCTTCGATTACGTTGGAGTTGGCTGACTCAGGCGGGGACCAGCCATGGATGGGATCGGGAGGATCGGCCTCGACCATAGGGTGTGTTCGGTGGAGGCACAATGTCCCCGGTCGAGAGAGACGACCCTTCGGGGTCGTTTCGCTTTGTCTGGATATATGTATTTACAGGCGCTAGTGAAAAGGGCAATCTCAAGCCAATTCATCCCATGAGCGCCGAAATGGCCTTGCATAGGTCATGGTGGGCGCCTGTAACTGCAACACACTGATTCACACCGCGCCGAGGCCGGGTCCGTTTGCTTGTACTCGTAAAAGTGTCCTTGGCGAAGCCAAGGGGCTCCACTCGCAGAGTGCTCCAGCGTTTTGTTAGGCGCTCACTCCAATTTAATGTCGCTGCCCATCTTTACCCGAACGAAGCAGGGCTGGTAAATTGCGCCACGTTACCCTATATGGGTTTGGCAACTCAGTAGACTACTTCTAGTTGCTTATCCCATCACCTTCTGCACCGGGCGGCGAAGTAGATCAATGCCCAACCACAGCGCCCAGATGGGTGCCAGGAAGAGGTACACGGAGAGGAAGGGCATGGTAAGGTCTCCAAGGTTCAAGATCGCTCCGATAGCGGCGAGCAGATTGGCGATGCCCAGAATGAGAGTGACGGTGCCGAGGATGCGCCGCTCGCTCCGTAGCAAGAGACCGATGCCTATCCACCAGACCCCGCCTGGGATGCCTGCAAGGAGACCCCAGAGCCCCCCATAGACTAAATCCGCGACGCTGCTGAAGACAGCTTCCAGAATCTCGCGTTGCTGCCCTGAAGCTCCTGCGTAAGCGTTAATCAGCGGCGGCCATACAGCCGCAAGGATCGCCGCGCCTATTGCACCGATGAGCATATAGGCAAGGCCGCAGAATGTGTAAAACCCAACACGGGTTGGGCCTCTAGGCTTTAGCCAATGCCAGAGGACGAAAGCTACGGGCGCGAGCAGCAGGTAGTAGCCGAGTATGTCCAGCACCCAGGCCCAACGCAGCAGATTCGCACCACTAGCGCCGACCGAGATAAAGGAAGTCAAATCTGAAAACACTTCAAAATCGAAATCCACGGGTGCCAGGCTAAGCACCAAACTACCAAAAGCCAGCGGAGCCGAAATAATTGCCGCCACTGCGGCCAGCCTTTGAAATGAGTGTTCGTTGTTCATGTTTGCCTCCTGTTGCTAGGAATGAAATGAAGCGTTCTGCACATTTACTTCAGCGCCAGAGCGGATAGCTAGTGATTAGCTGGAAGAACTTCCCGAGAATACTCAGGCAGGGGATTCGACCGGAAAGTCTTCTCAAACGATCCTATATTTCGGCATCACGCGGAAGACACTGCTGAATGTGACCAGATTATGAGAATTCTGTAACCTTTAACGTGACATTGGATGGGCCATCCCATTGCGATCCCCCTCGAAGACTGGCTTATGAGACTTTGGCAACCGGAGAGCCGGAAGTGACGGGAAGCTGAACTGCAGCGGCCGATTGATTGATAGATGAACACATCTTTTGAGCCCTCGCGTGGTCAGCTCCAGCGAGTGTCCATGACCAATATTGTTTTTATGCAGAGCATCAATTGACAAGAACTTCATCTCTGAGAATAGAATTGTCGCGGTACTTAGAGATGAAAATCAGCTTGTGAAAGGCGATATTCGGAAAATCAATCGCCCCCTATCGCTCGAGAGGGGGCATATAGGCCAAATCCGGGGCAATGACACCCACCGCTGAGAGGTGGCTCTTCCAGAGGTCATTGCTTTGAAAAAAGCGACCCCTTTTTAGAAACCAGTCTCCAATCGTTAAGTTGGTAGATAACTCATCTTGTGAGTGGATTTCGGGTCGGCTGCAGCGACTTGCTAGGTTCATGTCGGGCGTGGGGGTTCCCCTCAATCAAAATTGACCTCTGTAGTCATCGGAACGGCACGGCGGATGGCATCTGCAACCGGGGAATGCTTCTCGGCCCACTCCACTTCGTAGCAGCTCAACATCGGCGTCGTTTCTGGCAGACCAAAGCGTTTCTTCGCACGCCGGATTTCGCGCTCGAGCGCCGCCCGGCCGCCGAGTCCCCTCGTTAGAACCTGCGCAGGCCGTAATGGCCTTTGATTATTATCTCGGAAGCAGTTCTTTAGCGAAGCGTGGCCTCTAGTCTGCGATGCGCAGCGAGCCCAGCATCTCGTCGAAGCGGGACAGCAGAGGCTGATAGCGGCCCTCGGCGGCGTTCAACATTGCCTCATAGTCTTCGAAATATTGCCTCAAAGCTTCTCCGCTCGTATCGGCGTACACCTCCTGAGGGATCTCCGCGACGAACTCCTCGAGATCCTTATGGGTGATGTGAAAGCCGGCCGAGACATAGTAGCGCCCGTCGTCGGTGAAGCCTTGGAATACGTAAGCTAAGTGCTCGTTGGAAACAGGGACTGCATCCTGGATGGCGAAGACGGTTACAAAGCGCACCCCCGAACCATTCTGGAAGTTAGCGTAAGCGATGTTGGCGTTGAACTGCTGATGGGAACATGTGGTATAGAACGCCGACAGAGGCGGTTGAGGGATGCATCCTTGCACCTGCGAAAGTCTCGCGGCGATAATCTCCTTGAGGCGCTGCAATTCCTCTTCGGCGCTGTCCGAGAGGGCAGCGTAGTCTTGAACTCGGACCACGGACAGGGCGCCGCTATCAAGGATGAAGTAGAAGGTAACGTAGTCCGGGTGGGCTTCCACGTAAGGACCGGGCTCCGGTGCCGCCGGTATGGTTTCCGCGGTGATGTCCAGGATGAGACTCGGGTCATAGAAGAGAGTTATCCCGTCTTGGGTAAGGCTCGCCGCTCCAGTTGGGGCTGGCAAAGGGATGGTCGGTGACGCGCCGGCTGTAGGCTGCAATAAGGGTGTCGCGGGCCGAGTCTCGGCGGCCGTCAGAGATGGGGCCATAGTTTCTGTTGGGGCTAGGCGTTCGATGTCTTGTACCTGGCTCCAGGGGGCTCTACATAGGAACGCCATGAGTGGGAGGGTAACCGCGACCAATGCCAACTTGCTCCGTCTGTGTTCAGCGTGCAGTTTAGACACGATACACCTCCTACGAAACGCCGCTTCGAACGTCTGGGTCGGAAGATCCCTTCGGAGGCGAGCGCTTGCCCCGCTTACGGCCTAGGCAGGGACATTATCGAGTCCTCAAATGTCCGAAAACAGTCGATACTGTCTGCCACCACGTGGAATTCCTCCCGGTAGAGTGCCGGCCGCTGGCGAACGGCTGCGAGCTGCCTGCTTGTACTCGTTAGAGTGTCCTGGCGGTCAGGCCAGGGCGCAGCAAGTGCAGGCAGGGAGCGGCGCAGCAAGCCTATTTTCTATGGATTCTCGCGCTGAGGCTGCGTCCGGGTCCACTCGCAGAGTGCTCCAGCGAACGGTTCATGGGCTTTCGTTCCCCATAGGTAAGCGATCGCCATCTTGCGCGTTCCTTGTTTCTTCTCCATAAGCGGTCTCAAGTGAGCTAGGAATTCCTCCCCCTCGGTCGGGGTCAGCGCTTGCTTGACTGCATCCTCCAGGGTAGGAGCGAGAGGATTGGGCGCTCTATGTAGAAATGCCTCCCACTTCAGTTCCTCCCTCGGGGGCTCGATGTCCGCCTCCATGCGCAAATGCAATTCCCCAAATCCTGCCTCTTGAGCAAGTCTGAGCAGGTCTCGCTCGTCAAAATCAATCATGGGATCATTCTCTGGAGGGTGGGTCTCCCGATAAACAGCCTTGACCTTGCGCGCCAGGTGAGCAACAGGAGCTACATCGTATCCCGCAAACCTCTGATACGGCTCCGGGTATCCGAAGCCGTTGATTGGCTCAAAAAGCGAGAAGCGCTCTCCTTGTGCCAAGACCCTGTGGAATTCGCTAAACGCGGACGCCTTCTCTTGAACGTAAATCAGAACTGAGCGCGTCGTAACCACGGAAACTGAATCATCCGGCACTGGGCTAAGATCTTCGGCCGAAGCCATCACGAAATGGCACCGATCAGCAACACCTAGATCCTAAGCAATCGCTCTGCAATGTGCCAGCAGGTCCTGGGAGATATCGCTGAAAATGACGGTCCCAGTCTTCGTTCTCTCAAGCGCGCCGAAGGCTACTAGTCCATCGCCACACCCAACATCAAGCAGCGTGTCACCCTCATTGACTCCCGCATTATCAAGCACTCGATCTCGTATCGGCCGCAGATACTCCAGAGTAAGCCTCTTGGATTCAGAGTCATCCGCATCACGTCGGTGGAGCAGCCACCTACTCCAGATATCTTGGGATGCCTCGGTCATTCTTGAGTCCGCGCAGGGATATGAATCGTTAGCATCAGGATGATGTCCCTTCAGGGCATCCTAACTGTTATTGGGTGGGCACTGCCAGTGTAAGCTCCAATCCAAGACGTTATGCTGGGATTGCCCGGATAATTCACTTTCGATTCTCGATCATTTCGCCAATGGTTGCCAGCCGACCCGCATCCGCACCCTCAGCAAAGGATGCGTTCAAGCCACCTTACCAAAGCACACCGAGCAAGCCGCTTACTGCAGAAACGGACTTTGCTCTGTCAGAAGCATTCGATCAGCTTGGCGCCACTATCGAGAAGGAGGAGCGGCGTCACGGCCCGCGGATCCGCGGTCCGGCTCCACTCGCAGGGTGCTCCAGCAAGTGGCAAGGCGGCAAGCGGTCTGATGGAACCCCGTCCCTACAGACATGACACGGCATCTTCTGAGATTACTTTGCATATGTAAATCGATCTATTCAAGCACTCTTGCTGGGGGCTGTCTCAAGCTGCTTTTGAGACAGCCCCTTTTGTTTTCCAGCCCCAGGTAATCTGCGGCTATTTGTCTTCAGCTTGCACCCGCTCCAGGTAGCGAGGATTTGCGATCTGCAGCTTTTCAACGGCGGTCTGAATCAAGTGCGCAATCAACGCCCTGCGCTCGGGATCCCGGTCAAATGCCCCGGCGGCTACCCGGTCCTTGAGTTCCTGAGTCAGTTGCTCAAGCGGCAGCTCTACCTGCTCCTCGCCAAGTAGCTCGGCCAGGCGCCGGTATTCGACCTCGGATTGCACCGGAGCCAGAGATAACTCCCGTTCGGCAATCGTCAACACGTTTGCTGCCACGCGCGTCCTAAATCGCAATCCCGGCTCCTCAAGTTCAGGAATGACCTGAGTCTGTAGATGCTCATGCGCAGCCGAAAGCAATTCATGAATCAAGGGTGGATCCTGCATAGGTCTCAGCCCTCCTTCCCGGCCTCGATCAATCGCATAAATTCCAGTTCCATCTCGGCCGCTCGCCGACCCAGACTGGCCAACTCGACTCCGGGATCTTCGCCGCTCAAGTGTCTGTACGCCTGGGATTGGCAGCCCACCGCCCAGCGCACATTGCCCATGATCTCCCAGTATGCGACTACCTCCGGATCGTATGGCACACCTCCGCCCGCAGCATAAGCAGTCAGAAAATTCTCTTTTGATCCGACACCGCCAAATCTCAGCGCATCCTTGCCGAAGCGCCAGTCCCGCACACAGGGCCAGGCCAAATCCTCAGCGGGATCGCCCAAGTGGGCAAATTCCCAATCCACAATGGCCAACAACCCTTCCGGTCCCACGATGACGTTGCCGATTCGATAGTCGCCGTGCACCAGCGTGATGGCTTCCGGGGTCGGCGCGTGCGCTTCCAGCCACCGGAATGCGAATTCGTAGGCCGGGTTCTGGATCCTGATCTGGCCCGCCAAATCGCGCAGCCCGCGGACTGTGTGCTGGGCCGGACTCATCGCAGGGTCAAGGTATGGTAGGCCCTCGAAGTTTCCTTCCAGCGCATGGATCATTGCGAGCTGTTTGCCCATCTGCTCCGGCAGGAGTGCGCGCGCCTGCTCAAGCTCGCTTAAACGAACGATTCTGGAGCCGATGGATTCCCCGATCACGCGATCCATCAGGAACAGTGGCCGTTCGATTTCGCCGTACCAGCGCGGCCGCGGGACCATTATCCCGGCCTGGTAGGCGGACATGAGCAGACTGAACTCGGTCTTCCGGCTCAGTGCATCCGGCTGCATTTCAGAGTGTAGATCTCGGCGCATCACGAGTTCATAATCTCCGGCTTCGGGCCCTGACTGAATAGACAACACCACCACCGAGGTCTCGCGTGAGGCCCCACCGGCGAGGGGCGATATGCGCTGTAAAATGACGTCACCGCCCGTCTGGCCGGCGACCAACTCGGCCAGCTGGTTCTCAAGATCATTCACAGCTTGAGTGTACTAGAAGGGATGAACGTGGATTCAGAGGAGGATCCCCATGGAATTTGACTGGCAGCAGGATATTCAGGTTCTCACTGGACGGGTAGAGACGTTCGTGCGAGATGAGGTGATTCCGCTCGAGATGGATGCGCGCGAGGCGGGGAGCATCGACTCAGATGCCTTGGAAGCGGTTAGATCCAGGGCCAGAGAAGCCCAGATCTACGGGCCCCAGTTGCCCCAGGATCTGGGCGGCCTCGGCCTGAATGTGCTGGAGATCGCCCCGATCTTTGAGGCCGCAGGTCGCAGCCTGCTGGGTCCGCTAGCGCTCAACTGTGCTGCTCCAGATGAGGGCAACATGCACCTATTGGAATTGGCCGCGAACCCCGAGCAGCGCCGGAAGTATCTCGAACCGCTAGCATCCGCAGAGATTCATTCTGCATTTGCCATGACTGAACCCGCCCCCGGCGCGGGATCGGATCCCAAAATGCTGCAGACCACCGCCACCTTCGAGAGCGACTCTTGGGTGATCAACGGTCGGAAATGGTGGGTGAGCGGAGCGAAGGGCGCCGCATTCTACATCGTAATGGCGCGCACGGACCTGAGCGCTCCTCCGTCAAAGGGATCCTCCATGCTGCTGGTTCCCGCCAACACGCCCGGAGCGGAGCTGGTCCGGCAAGTGAGTGGGTTGGGCGCCGGCTGGCTTGGGGGCCACTACGAACTCAACTTCGATGCCTGCGTAGTGCCGCAGGAGAACGTATTGGGAGAGCCTGGCCAGGGTTACGCCCTGGCGCAGCAGCGTCTGGGACCCGCTCGACTCACGCACTGCATGCGATGGATTGGGGCTGCGCAGCGGGCGCTTGAAATTGCTATTGAGCGGGCCAAGGAGCGGGAGGCCTTTGGATCCAAGTTGTCAGGCCATCAAGCGGTGCAGTGGATGCTGGCCGACTCGGATATCGATCTACATGCGAGCCGAATGATGGTCTATCAGGCGGCCTGGCGGCTCCTGGAGGGGGCGAGAGCCAGAAGAGAGACCTCGCGCTGCAAAGTGTTCGTGGCGGAGGCGGTCAATCGGGTGTTCGACCGCGCCATCCAGATCTGCGGCGGCCTGGGAGTCTCGCGCGATCTCCCATTGGGCGATTTCTTTGCAGAGGCGCGGGCCTTTCGCATCTATGACGGGCCATCCGAGGTCCACCGCATGGTCATTGCGCGCGAGCTGCTCGCCTAGCGAGACCCCCAACCCGCTTATATGATTATTCGGCAGCTGATCCTGTATCAGGCGAATCATCAGACTCAGCACCGGAGTAAAGCGGCGGTCATGCTGACCAACTATGGTCATTCTCCGGGTGATCTGGATCTCGTGGTTTACTTGTCTGAGATGAAGGGCTAAATCGATGCCTGCTGCCAGGCGCTCAGCCCTGCTCTCTGCGTTTTGGAAGATCCACCGATGGATATATGAGTGGTCTGGAGGCCGGCTCGGGTCAAAAATTATGGGAATTCAAGTCATCCGCCTGACGACTATCGGCCGCAAGAGCGGCAAGCCGCGCAGCGTGGAGCTGAATGCGTTCCCTGTAGGCGACAACTATGCGATTGTAGGATCGAATTTAGGGCGTGATTCCCATCCGCTCTGGTACCTGAATCTTAGGGCAAATCCAACCGTAACAGTTGACATAGC